>CAYWSI010000015.1:8079-22556 GCA_964460585.1 uncultured Algimonas sp. | reverse complement strand
GTGCTGCGAACATCTTTGACAACACGCCTGATCGTCTTGACGGCGTTCCATCGCCTGTTGGCGGAACCTCTCTTGGGTCCATCGTCGGTACAGAATTCCCATCAACGGCGCCGTTCGGCTTTAATGGCGGACAGTGGTATGTTCGGGCCCGTTATAACTTCTAATAAGTTAAACGAAATTAGATCGAAAACCCCGTCCTTTCGGCGGGGTTTTTTTATGCCAGCATCGCTTGGAAATGGGCCTGTATATTCTGAGAGGCGCGCCGCGTCTCAACAGACGCCAACATCTGCTCCAAATCCGCCCAAATATCTTCAACACCTTCGAGCCCAATGGACAGACGGACTAAACCGTCACTAATATCATGGGCGGCGCGTTCTTCGGGCGTATAGGTCGAATAGGTCATACTTGCAGGATGTTGAATGAGCGTTTCAGTGTCCCCCAGCGACACAGCGCAATGTATCATCTGTGCCGCGTCAATCATCACTTGCCCCGCCGTCAAACCACCTTTTAGCTCAAAGGCAATCATCCCGCCAAAATCTGACATTTGCCGTGCGGCCAGCGCATGCTGCTCAAAGCTTGGCAGGCCGGGATACCACACACGGCTTATCTGCGAGGCCTGCTCAAGCCGGCGCGCAATCTCCATCGCGCTTTTGCAATGGCGGTCCATACGCAGCTCCAGCGTCTTTATCCCGCGCAGCACCATCGAGGCGTTAAACGGGCTCATCACCGCGCCCGTCATATCTTTCATGCCGTAAAGCCGAATTTTCTGCACGGTCTCAAGATCGCCGACTAATAGGCCCGCAATCACGTCGCCATGCCCACCTAGATATTTCGTAGCGGAATGCACAACGATATACACTACCCTTGGAAGCAATACTGTGCTATTCTGCCTCTAATACGTTAATTTTTGACAGTATCTGCCAAAATGGAGAATTCATGGACAGGAAAGACCGGCAAATCATTCGTGCTTTGCAAGAAAATGGCCGTATGACCAATCAGGAATTGGCGGATAAGGTTGGCCTGTCCCCTTCACCCTGTTTGCGGCGTCTGCGAGCCCTTGAAAAATCAGGCGTCATTCGCGGCTATAGTGTCAAAGTCGACCGCCAAGCCTACGGGTTGCCGGTCACCGTCTTCGTGCGTGTTAAATTGGACAAACATACCGAGGATAGGGTTGCCAATTTCGAAGACCATGTCCGCCGCATCGATAATATTACCGAATGCCATGTGATGACAGGACAATCCGATTATTTGCTCAAGGTCGTGATTGAGGATTTGGCGAGCTATGAGGTTTTTGTCCGCAAACATCTGCATTCTATCGGCGGTATTGCCTCTATCGATACGAGTTTCGCTTACGGCGAGGTTAAAAACACCGCTGTCCTGCCGCGCATTGGGTAACGCCGCTCACCTATTCCCCGGCGTATAATCTGCTGTGACCTCACCTGCGAGAACTTCCTCCAGAGACATCGCCATACGTTTATACCCGCCGCTCGCAAATAATTCGACCTGATCTGCATAATGCGGCGAGCTCTCATCTAATGTCGCGCTGCCATAATTATGTATGCTGTCGACCGTCAGGCTCCCATCAGCTGCCCAATCTGCGACGATGATATGTGTATCGCCCGCAAAGGCATTCAACACGCCTTCCTTGGCGACGCCGTCTCTATCCGCGTAAATCGCGCGCAGCACATCAGGCGCGCCGTCCAAAGGTACGCTGACATCGCCGCGAATAATGCGGCTCACCTGTCCCCACTCAGGATCAATTCGCCCAAATTCAGCCTTTAATTCCGCCGCTGTTTTGGCCAGCATCGCTAGAGGGTCGTCGGTTTCGCGTTCCAAATATTCATAGCCTAAAACCCGCGTGCCAGTAATGACCGCCAGCGCCGCACCTCGACTCATTTTGGCGCTATCTCCGTCCCAATTGCGTAAAATCTCTTGCGCCTCTTTAACGGTTTCATCATCTGATTTTGTCGTGACAAGCTCGACGACGAGTTTCATCAAATCACTTTCGGGAGCATATCTCGTATCTGAACGGTAGCGCAGTAGCTCCTCACGGCTAATCGCCTCATCAGGCCCCAATAGTGCCAGCGCCCGCCGCGACCGATTGGTGATGCGGTCTTCAAGACCGAAAGTTTTAGAGTAATCAGCACGGTTATTATTACACGACTCATCGGTAATATTAAACGGCGTGGCATTGGCAGAGAATAGCCAGCCACAAGGCGGATTCCAAATTTGCGGCAACTCACTGATCGGCCTGAAGTCTTGCCAAATCAATTCAGACCTTTCCCCTGGTAAAATTTCTTTCCATTGCGGGCCTTCAATACGGCGCGGCATGCGCGCATTATAGACCGCCCCGATATTCCCCTCTCGGTCGCCATAAACGATATTAAAGGACAATACGCCTTGGCTCTCCAGCGCAGCGCGCCACTCTTCCATATTGGCGGCCTTATTCATCGCTAGCCATTGGTCCAAAGCCCCCAATCCACCTGGCTCTAATGTCCCCAATCCTGCAAAACGAATAGCGTAATGTCCCGTAGGTGTTGACAAAACGGGTCCATGTTTAGACCACAGTATATCGCGCTTAATTGGCAAAGAAAACGGCCCGAAAAGCTTGACGCGAAAATCGGATGTCGTGCGTTCAAAATCTATGAATGTCCCATCGAGCTGATATTGCGTTGGTTTATTGAAATCATCGACATCCAGCGCATAAATATCAACTAAGTCAGGTAGATTGACCGTGTGAGTCCAGCCGAGGTTAGGCGTTACGCCCTGCGCCATTATAGGAACGCCGGGGAATGTACCACCCAGCGTATTCATCCCCTCTTCGCTGACCATATGAGCTTCATACCACGCATAAGGCCCCGTCATAGGTTGATGTGCATTTGCAATGAGCCGCGTATGGCCATCCGTACTGCGCGACGGCGCAACAGCAAAGGCATTTGACCCGCGGACAGCATCGGGGATATCTAGCGAAGAGGTCTGCTCCCAAGGTGAAACATTCGGGCGGTCTTCAGCTTTAAATAGCTCTTCTAAATACTTGTCTAAACGATAGAAAAACGGTGTTGCCCAAGCAAAGCCTGCCAAAATATCCTGTTCTGTGACAGGTAGAATATTGGGCAAAACTTCTTCAGGATGATTCACGGCATAGAGGTTCATGGCTGCGGCATAAGCCTGAGCTATAGCTTTCGCGTCAGGACTGACTTGTACGTCGTAATTTTCCGCGACGCTTTCCCTGACTTTGAATAAATCATAGAGGTAATCCTGCGGCGCAACCGCTTTCCCCTTATATTCTGCGCTCTTGCCGCGCGCCGCGATCAACGTGTCTTGAATGGTGGCCCAATCATCTTCCGCATGAGCATAACCAAAACCAAAGGCAGTATCCGCATCCCGCTTGCCAAAAATATGCGGCACGCCATAGCCATCTCGAATAATGCGGGCCTCATAGGACTGAGCTGCTTGGCGCGCTAAATCTGAATTATAATGCGGCGCACTCGGCGTGCGCAGATAAAGCGCTGCACCGATCAGGCCGATGCTGGCCAATGTTGCTGTACCGAGGAGCCATTTTTTCATAAGCCTAGCTTCGAGCTCCCACCTCAATAAATCAAGAAACGATTTTGAAGGGTTTATGTTTCAGATCGTTTCTTAAATATCCGCGGCTTAAACACGGTAAAATACCCAATGAGGCTAAAGAGAAAGCCGAGAAATAAGCTTCCGGATTTTGCCTTTGGGTGAACGCTATTTATCACCGCTGACTGCAGGGGATTTTTCGGGTTTACAAAAATCGGATATTGCCCGCCATCCTGCTTAGAAACTAAAAGACCCTGCACAATTTCATTTGTTTTCTCAAAATCTGGACTCACCTTATCATGCAGCCGATATCGCGTGCCTTTAAAACTGCTGCCCTCCCATTCAAAAAGATAGGACACGTCAATAGTATAGGTTTCACCGCCCTTATCATTTGTGTGTGTCGCGAGCCCGGCACTCTGCACACTGGCGAGATGCGGCACCCAATCTCTCATCGCGCGTTCGTCAATTGTAATTTTCACAACATGGGCGAATGCACCCAAACCGATGAGCAACATGAGAATCCCAAGCACATTGCCCGTTTTCTTGGACTTTAGGAGTTTCATACTCTGTCTAGGACTTAATCGCATGGCTCTTGCTATCCATCAGTGAGAAAAATCAATCAAGTCATCGGCTGCAATCCGTACAGCCGCGCTTCAGCTTGGTCTAGGTAAACATCAAGAGCCGTTTGAAAGCCTGCCTCTCGCTTGCTATGGCATGACAAAATTTAAGGAGATATCCATGACACAAGACGTCACAGCCACAGCTCAGGCTCTACTCGACCAAATCCTCGGGGCCGGACAAGGCCTTGTAAAAAAAGTCAAAGCAACCGACACCACGCAGCTCACAGCCAAAGGCAAAGACTTGTTCAAACAAGGCGAAGACGCCTTAGCGGGCAAACTCGGAATCGGAGACGACGCAGAATCGCGCAAGAAGTTACGCATAGGGTCCGCTGCAGCCGCCGGAGCGCTCGCCCTCATTCTCAGAAATCGGTCAAACCGCAAACTCGCCGTTCTCGGCGGTTTGGGCGGGCTCGGCTATATTGCTTATAAGGCGCAACAAGCTGGGAAACTGCCGAAATCCATGGATCAAGTTATGGGTCTCATAAACAAAGACGCCCAGCCCAACCGTACCGAGGCGCTCCTCGTCGCAATGGTGTCTGCCGCAAAAGCTGACGGCGAGGTATCGCCAGAGGAAATGGCAATGCTAGACGCCCTTGAGGGCGTGGCGACAGAAGATGTCCAAACCGTTCTGGCAAATGATGCAGACCCCAAAGCCGTCGCCGCCTTTGCGAAAAACAATCAAATGGCACTTGAAATTTACGGCGTATCCTGCCGCGTCGCCAATGGATTAAATCCCCGCGAAAGGAATTATCTGGACCAGCTTGCCATGGAACTTCGTCTCGACCCTGACACAGCCGCACGTATGGAAACGGAAGTTCGGACGGGTAGTGTTTAAAACCTACAAGAAAACCGCCCTCATGGCCGCCCTAGTCTCTTTGGCGGCCTGTTCTGCGGCGAGCACGCCCTCGCAGCATCAAAGTCAGCCGCATCTCCCTCCGCCTGACTTCTCTGCGAATGATGCGTCTGCCAAGGCGCGTTATTGCGACGTGCGGCAAGTGGGCGGCGGCGCAGATATTTGCGAGACGGGTGAATTTTGCCGTCGCACTCTCGGCGACATGTGCGGCGCGGCCGATGCTCCCGGCATTTGCACGCCCATTCCTGAAGCTTGCACGCGGCAATATGATCCTGTTTGCGGCTGCGACGGACAGACCTATAGCAATGAATGCGTCGCCAATTCCCAAAGTGTCAGCGCCGCCTATGCGGGCGAGTGTAAGCCATAAATCAAACTATCCACTCAACGTAAATTGACGTTTCACTTCTGCTCGAACCTGTTAAACACACCTCATGTTCCATCACTTCTTCTCAGAACTGCGACGAGCCCGCGTTCCCGTTTCTATTCGGGAATATTTGACCTTGCTTGAAGGCGTAGAAAAAGACGTGCCCAAAGAGAGCCTCGACGGGTTTTATTATCTCTCCCGCACGGCTTTAGTAAAAGACGAACGCGACCTCGATAAATTTGACCAAGTCTTCAGCCATGTCTTTCGCGGGGTTGATTATCTTGGCGATATTTTCGGCACAGATGACGCTGAAATTCCTGCGGATTGGCTCAAGAAAATGGCCGAGCTACATCTGTCTCCAGAAGAAATGGCAGAGATCGAAGCCTTGGGTGATTTTGACAAGATCATGGAAGCCCTGAAAGAACGCCTCGACAATCAAGACAAACGCCATGAAGGCGGCAATAAAAATATCGGAACCGCAGGCCGCTCGCCTTTCGGGGCCTATGGCTATAATCCCGAAGGTGTGCGTATCGGCCAAAAAGAAGGCCGTCACGGCAAAGCCGTTAAAGTCTGGGACAAGCGCGTTTTCAAAAACCTCGATGGCGACAAAGAAATCGGCACGCGAAACATCAAAATCGCCCTGCGGCGATTGCGTAAATTCGCCCGTGACGGCGCTGCAGATGAGCTGGACCTAGACGGAACAATTAAAGGGACCGCCAAACAAGGTTGGCTCGATATTAAAATGCGGCCAGAACGCCGAAATGCCGTCAAAGTCATGGCGTTCTTCGACATTGGCGGCTCTATGGACGGCCATATTAAACAAGTCGAAGAGCTGTTTTCGGCGGCCCGTAGTGAATTTAAACGGCTCGAATATTTCTACTTTCACAACTGCCTCTATGAGCAAGTCTGGAAGGATAATGTCCGCCGGATGAGCGAAGTCACGCCGACATGGGATGTGTTTCATAAATTCGGCAGCGACCACCGCATCGTCATGGTCGGAGACGCCGCTATGAGCCCCTATGAAATCGCCATGCGCGGCGGCTCTGTTGAACATTGGAACGAAGAGCCCGGCGCAGTCTGGTTACAGCGCCTCGTCGAAATTTACCCGCATCTCGTCTGGATTAACCCGACGGAAGAAAAATACTGGGCCTATTCGCAATCCACAAAAATGATTCAGGAAATCATCGGTGAAGACCGCATGTTCCCGATGACATTGACAGGCCTTGAAGCCGCCATGAAAGAACTCGCGCGGTAAAGCGCCCTAACATCCTACTTAAAAATTGGAGACATCATGAAATATCATCTTTTTTTCGGCACCGCCCTTTTGGCATTAAGTGCCTGCTCAGCCCCAGCTCCTACACCAGAAACGGAGTCTGCATCCAGAATTCTTGACTCAATCACGCCTGAGACAGATTTGGAAACGCTGCTGCAACTTGAAAAAGAGTTTAATGCAAAACTTGAATCTGAGGCGAAAACCTTAAACGAGACCGCAGCAGCAGGCAGTAAATTATCCGCAGCCATTGGAGCCGCCTATCTCAAAAATAATGCTGGTTTGGAAGGCGTCGTTACGTCTGATTCCGGCCTACAATATAAAGTGGTTCAAGCTGGCTTAGACGATGGCGCATCAGCTACACCTGGACAGGGCATAGCCGCCAATTACCACGGCTTTTTTATTAATGGTGACGTCTTTGATAGTTCTTATAGCAGAGGGCAGCCTCTCGCGGGACCATCAAATGGTTTCATTCCAGGCTGGAATGAAGCGCTAGGTGAAATGAAAGTTTGCGAGGCCCGCACGCTTTATATCAATTCAGATCTTGCTTATGGCAATAATGGTCGCGGCGGCATTCCCGGCAGTTCAACCCTCTTATTCCATATGCAGCTTTTAGCCGTAGAAGGATCGGATGAAGGCTTCGTTTATGAATGCCCAGAAGATAAAATTCTGGCTGGACCGGAAGCATACTAATTACGCCTTCATCTATAAGCATAAAAAAGCCGCCCTCTTTCGGGGGCGGCTTTTATTTTGAAATTAATCCATCTTATGATGTGATTCTAAGAACAGTTAACTCACTACCAATCCGTTCAAAAGCCGCTGAAAGCGCCGAGGTGGTTTGAGCATTGAAGAAATTACTCGGATCAGTCGCACATTCACGCAATAAATTAAGCGTGGTATTATCGTCTAACCCATACGCGATGGTATAAACTTCAATATCATCATTTTTCACATCTTCACAAAGGTCAGCTGTTTTTGAGTTGGCCTCTGGGACATTAAAACCTTCATGATTTAAACCCGTCTTAGACCGTGTGTTTTCACCATCCGTCATAATGACCATAACTTGTCTATGTTTAGATGTTGTAGACGGCGCAGATGGAACACGCTGCGGTAATTCACCTACCAATGTTCTCCACCCCCAGACAATACCTGATGGGATATATGTCCAGCCACGCGCCTCAAAGCCATCAACAGATGTGCGAACACGGTTCATATTATCCGTTAAAGGTAAGATTTCTGAAGCACAGCTAACGGTCAGAAAAGTTGGAATTTGGCCGCCCGCTTCAAATGGAGACTCATCCTGCCCATTCAAGCGAGAGCCAACACATCCATTCCAATTTGCTTCTTGACTTGAATCTAAATCCAACCAGCCAGCACGACTATGTGTTTCGCCTACATTCATATATTGTGAAAATGGCACAACCGACAGCCGAATATTATCATTGTCGGCATTATCAAATATATCGATTAAGTCATTTGCAGCCTCTTGAAGGCCTTCAAGTTTCGTTTGTCCCTCGGACCCGTTGACAGGGTCGCGCATGGATCCGGTTGAGTCCAGAACAAGTGCAATATCTAGGGATAATTCAGAATATGAGGCGGTTGAACGCACACTAACATCAAGATTTCCAATATTGAATATCTGAGCAAAACTTGCATCAATATTATTTCTGGCAATAACCGTAACATCATCACCGACACGAATAATCTCTTCAATTTCAATTCGAAGACCAGAACGATCTTTATAAGTCGCGTCATAAAGCGCTTGTGCAGCTTCTTGTAGCCTCTCAGGTGTATCTAACGTTCTATCTTGAGCGGCTAATAGTGCCACAGCATCAGTTGTGTCCTGTAAACGTTGTTTTGCTGAATAAGCATTCGTAAGATCCACTGCAACAGCAAGAAAGCCTATTAAAGTAGCCGCCGCACCAGCGAACATCATTCCAACATTTCCGCCAGTCTCTTTTCTATAAGCCGCCAAAGTATGATTAAAGGTCCGTTTCATCATCCAACTCCAAATTAAGCCGCTGTGTTCAGATTGAAACTGTGCGGCGATTATATGGAGTTAGTCCTGCATTTGAGCTGCCAATCTCGAAGCTTGTCCAATGATAGAACAATAAGGCAGGGTTTATGGTTAATCAGACCTTAATCTTTAAACGGATATTAAGAAAAAGAGTTTACTTTCAATTACCTAAGTGAATTTACATAGATACCGAAGCAAATCTAATCTTTTTTACTTTCAGGTAAAATTTGAATTTCTAACGAGTCTTTCGAGATAAACACCTCTTTTGCGATTGGTTTCAAATCCTCAAGTGTCATATTCTGATACGCCTCATCCCGTGTGCGAAAGCGGGCAATTATTTCAGGATCCGTTTGGGCTTGGCGGAGAACACTCATCCACAGCCCATTACTTTCAAGACTGGTTTCAAGATTCTCTAGCGTCGGCTTTATCGCGCGCTCAAAGATATCAGGGTCAATGTCGCCAGATTGAAATTCCGCCGCAACCTCTCGAATTTTATCGGCCATTTCGTCAATCCGGTCGGGGCTGACCTCTAATTGCGCTCCAATATATCCATAGTTTGGATAGAGACGAGATCCAGAGCGAGACACACTAGGTGAATAGGTCGCCCCCTCATCTTCTCTCAAGACCTCTACCAATCGTAATTCAAACAGATTGGACAACATTGAGGTTTCTCTAGAGAGTTTTACATCGGATGCATCTGGCGCAGGCCAATAGAGATAGAGCCGCGCGGTTTCAGCGTCACCTGCATGGGTCAAAGTAATGGGTTCCGTCTTGCCAGCAGGGAATTTAATATTCGTCAGGGATGCATCAGGGCGGTAGGGGTCAGCGGGACGCTCTGGCAACGCACCAAAAGTGTCAGCCACAGCTTTAATAATCTCATCTTCGTCAATATCTCCAACAATAGTGAGTTCTATCGCGCCGTTTTGTACATTTTCATCCATCCAAGATTTGATAAGATCAAAATTCACATCCAAAAGGTCCTCTTCGGCTGGAATGCCCCATCGCGTATCACCTGACCGCAAAATCCGGGCGATATCACGGCTTGCAACGCCGCCGGGCGTACTATCAAGTGTCGGATACCAAGATTTGATAGATTTATCATATTGCGCTTGCACCTCAGGGCGATAGCCTGGGTCAACCGCATAGGCTGTCATCAATTTGAGTTGCAGCGCCAAATCCTCTGGCGTTGTGGACCCTGAGAGAGTTGTAGTTGTGCTACCAAGACCACGGCCTACCCCCACGGATTTACCGGCCATAATCGTCGCAATATCATCAACCTTATGCTGCCCAAGCCCAGAGAGCGAGAGCATACTGGAGGCATAGGTCTGAAAACCCAAAGCGACATCAGTAGGTGCAGACAAAGTCCCTGCCCCCACACGGGCAGAGAGCCGAATAACATTATCTTCAAAATCCGTCTTTTTCATATTCAGACGAACATTATTTTCGAACCGTATCAAAACCGCATCCAAATCCTCCAAACGGGACCGTTCCGCAACTTTTCCGGCTGGCCCAAAATCCTCATAAGCAAATATCAGGCTAGCCTCACCTGCACGCGCTTCCACAGCCTTAGCTCGCGACGCCGCATAGGCGGCTTCTAACTTAGTTTCGCCGTCCTCTATCGTGAGTGGGTTTTGCATATAGAGCTGGGGCGCTGCATCTAATCCTTCCCAGCCCTCTCGAAAGGCCTTTGTTACAGCCTCAAGCGTGATGTCAGGTTTATTCGCCAAAAACCGATCCAGTCCTGTCTGAGGCGCGGTCACAACGGATTCGCCTCCAAATGCCCCCATTATCTGACGCGCTAAGCGCGGGGTGCGACGGGTCGGAGAAGTTTGGACACTCACTTCAAGCGAATTTTCGATATTCGCGAGTTGTTCGTCCAACTCAGCTTGAGTAAACCCATATTCCAAGGCTTGCCTGAGGGCCTGTTCGCCCTGTGCAAGGGCTTCAGCCCAATTTTCTGGTTGCGAACTCACGCTTAGCGACGAGACTTCTGCGACATCGAAGAAATTGCTGCGCCCTGCGCCTGCCGATATAAAGGCGGAGTCTTCCAGCCTACTCATTTTACCGAGACGGCGGTTCAAAATACGATTTCCCATGCCTTCAATCAGTGCATCTTTACGATTTTCGACTGTATCCATTTCCTCCTCATAGGGCTGCATGACAGATAAGCTAACAGAGGTTTGAATTTCAGGATCCGCATAAATACGTGTCCGCGGGGTTGTGATGGCCGCACTATCAATCTCAAAGTTGCTCCCCGCGTCGATACCGTCTGGATTCGTCCAATCTCCGAAGAATTCTTCGATTTTTTGGATGGCAAATTCCGGTTTCATGTCTCCAACGAGCGTGATGAAGGTTTTTTCGGGACGGTAATAACGTTTATAGAAGTCCCGAAATTGATCCGACGTAACACTATCGATGGTCGCTTCCGTCCCGATCGGCAGACGATCTGGTAAAATCGTATGACCCGCATAAAAATCAAGCTGATCTAAGAAGGCTTTAAACCCTGGATTGGAGCGCGCGCGCCGTTCTGCCTGAATGACGCCCCGCTCTTTATCAATCGCATCAGGCGCGAGCGTGAGCCGTTCCGCCGTTTCGCGCATGATACCGAGCGTCTCATTTAACATCTCCTCAGATACTTCAGGCAGCTCCAATTGGTAAGTTGTCTCATCAAACCCAGTTGAGGCGTTGGTATCTGCGCCAAAAGCGAGGCCAAAACGCTCTAACCGCTTCGTCATCTCGCCTTCAGGGATATTTTCAGAGCCATTAAAGGCCATATGTTCTAGAAAATGCGCGAGACCGCGCGTCTCG
Organism: uncultured Algimonas sp.; assembly: GCA_964460585.1. Classification (GTDB taxonomy): domain Bacteria; phylum Pseudomonadota; class Alphaproteobacteria; order Caulobacterales; family Maricaulaceae; genus Litorimonas. The sequence goes on along the minus strand of CAYWSI010000015.1, from coordinate 11,060 downwards.
TCTGTTTCATTGATTGAGCCTGTGTCAATTCGCATCAAAAGCGTTGCCGTTTGGGTCGGCGTATCATTTTCTCTCACGGCGTATCGTAGCCCATTTGGTAGCTCGCCATATGTAATCGCATCATCAACAGGAAGGTCAGACGCCATATGCGCAAATGGCACGTCTTCAATGGCGGGAAATTTTACAGGTTGAGCCTTACAGCTAGCCACAAAAAACAAAGCAATTACAGATACTTGAGACAAATAAGATAAACGCATAATTTTTCCAGAACACTCAAAGGACAACAGATTCGTGAGAGGCTAAAGTGACCTGCACTGCCTATCGGTGCAAGTCCCATTTCCAATCGACGTGCGTCCTCTATTAACCTTAATTTCAATAAATCAATTCTGCTGAAATTCGAGACTTGAAACTGGAGTTTCACCGCTTATGAGACGCCCCATGTCCACAGCGCACATAGAACACGAGATTTTCGTTTTTGATTTTGACGGAACGATCACGACTCGTGACACATTTGCCTTGTTTTTGAGATATTACGTAGGTCCGTTTCGCTGGCTGATTAACATCTTTCGCCTTCTTCCTACCTTTGCCGCATATAAATTAGGCAAAATTGACCGTCATGCCGTCAAAAAAGCCGTTATTCACCGCTTTTTTGCAGGAAAACTGGCTTCAGACGTGGAGTCCCGTGCCGCGCAATTTGCACAAGACGTCATACCAGGTCTGATTCGCCCTGCGGCACAGGATCGAATTGACGCGCTTTTGGCCGATCCAAACTGTGGACCCGAGTCATTATATATATGCAGCGCTTCAATCGGTCCATATTTGCGAAGCTGGGGAAATTCATGTGGCATTCATATATCAAACGTCATGGCCACCGAGTTGGCAATCAACGAAGGCAGAATCACTGGTAACTTAAAAGGATATAATGTGTGGGGAGAAAACAAGGTTCGCCGTATTTTGGACCAATTTCCACCACATTCTGTCAAAATAATGGAAGCTTATGGGGATACGAGAGGAGATAGGGAGATGTTACACGCCGCTGAGGCGTCTTTCTTCAAACCTTTTCGCGTAACACCAATTAGCAATTGAAATACCTTTCTCAACCTTTAAGAGGAAGTTAACGTCTTCCGTCCGTTTGATGGACGCGAGGCTTATTGGAGGTATTCGCATGTCGCGGATAACTATAACTGGAGACTTTGGGGGTTTTCTTAAAATGAAACGCACTCTTTTATTGGCCGCATCGGCCGCGGTATTAGCCGCACCAACAATCGCTCAGGAGCTACCACCTGGTAATCCGCTCCCTGGCGAATGTTTCGCACGGGTCATTGTCCCGGCGCAGTATCAAACATCGACGGAACAAGTTGTTCTGCGTCAAGCCGGCGAAGAGATCAAAAAGATCCCTGCCCAGCTTGAGACAGTTACAGAACGTGTCCTTGTTCAAGAAGAGAGCTATGAGCTCTTTGTTGCTGGTGCAGGCGGGGGCGGTATTGTTCCGGGTCGTGGTCGCGTTACAGTCACAATCAATGGAACTCCCTACACCATTGATTCCTCCAGAACGGTAACCAATGCCTCGGGCGCGCGGATTGGTACTGTTGACCCTTCAGGTAACATCGTCGCAACAAACGGAAGCGTATTAGCTGCCAATGCTGTAAACCCCCTTACACTTATCGGCACAGGTTCTTCACGGACACGCTTGGTTGTTGGCGGAACGACTTACTCAGTCGCCTCTGACGGTCGTGTATATAATGCCTCTGGTTCTAGCATCGGGTCTATCGATGGATCTGGAAACATCGTCGCATCAGGTGGCCGCATCGTTTCACGTTCAGCTGTAAACGCTTACTCCGGCGGCGGCTCAACATCTGGTCAAGCCTCTTTCCGCACAGTCACTGAAACTGTTGTTGTGCAAGAAGCCTCTACAGAACTCGTAGCCATCCCTCCGGTCTACGAAACTGTCTCCGAGACAGTCGTCGTTCAGCCTGAGTCTGTTGAATATACAACAATCCCAGCGACATATGAGAACTACACTGAAACTGTTGTTGTGCAGGAAGCTTCTACAGAGCTTGTCACTGTCCCACCTGTTTTTGAAACAGTCCAAGAAACAGTGGTCGCTCAAGAAGCCTCTACAGAGCTTGTCACAATCCCAGCGACATATGAAACTGTCTCCGAGACGGTCGTTGTTCAGCCAGCCTCTGTTGAGTACACAGTCGTTCCTGCGACATACGAGACACAATCTGAGACAGTTGTTATTCAAGACGCGTCTACAGAGCTTGTCACAATCCCAGCGACATTTGAAACTGTCACTGAAACAGTTGTCGTTCAGGAAGCCTCTACAGAGCTTGTCACTGTCCCGCCTGTTTTCGAAACAGTCCAAGAAACAGTGGTCGCTCAAGAAGCCTCTACAGAGCTTGTCACAATCCCAGCGACATTCGAAACAGTGTCTGAAACAGTTGTCGTTCAGCCAGCATCAGTCGAATATGTGACTGTTCCTGCTGTCTTCGATACAGTCTCAGAAACAATCGTCGTCCAAGACGCCTCTACAGAGCTTGTCACTATCCCGGCGACATTCGAAACTGTCACCGAGACAGTTGTTGTTCAGGAAGCCTCGACAGAGCTTGTCACTGTCCCACCTGTTTTCGAAACAGTTACTGAGACAATGATCGCAAAAGCCGCTAGCACAGAGCTTGTCTCTATCCCGGCGACTTATGAAACAGTGGCTGAAACTGTTGTCGTTCAACCAGCCAGCGTCGAATATGTCGTTGTTCCTGCTGAATTTGAAACTTACAACGAAACAATCGTTGTTCAGGAGGCAAGCTCAGAGCTCGTTTCTATCCCGGCAACGTTCGAAACTGTCTCAGAGACAGTCGTTGTTCAGCCTGCAACAACAGAATATCAGGTCATCCCACCTGTATATGACACAGTTAACGAGACAATCGTTGTACAAGAAGCCAGCACAGAGCTCGTCTCTATCCCGGCAACATTCGAAA
>CAYWSI010000015.1:0-7979 GCA_964460585.1 uncultured Algimonas sp. | reverse complement strand
CTGTCTCAGAGACAGTCGTCGTTCAGCCAGCGGGTGTTGAGTATGTTTCTGTTCCAGCTGTTTATGAAACAGTCGCTGAAACAATCGTTGTTCAGGAAGCCAGCACAGAGCTCGTCTCTATCCCGGCAACATTCGAAACTGTCTCAGAGACAGTCGTCGTTCAGCCAGCGGGTGTTGAGTATGTTTCTGTTCCTGCGGAATATGAAACATATAACGAAACAATCGTTGTTCAGGAGGCCAGCACAGAGCTCGTCTCTATCCCGGCAACATTCGAAACTGTCTCCGAGACAGTCGTTGTTCAGCCTGCAACAACAGAATATGTGTCTGTTCCAGCTGTTTATGAAACAGTGTCTGAAACAGTCGTTGTTCAAGAAGCCTCTACGGAATTGGTCTCTATCCCAGCGACATTTGAAACTGTCACTGAAACAGTTGTCGTACAGCCAGCTGGCGTAGAATATGTCACTGTCCCGGCTGTCTTTGAGACAGTCTCAGAGCCAATTGTTGTTCAAGAAGCGTCGACTGAATTGGTCACAATTCCTGCGACATTCGAAACTGTCACTGAATCAGTCGTTGTTCAGCCAGCCTCTGTTGAATATGTCTCTGTTCCAGCTGTTTATGAAACAGTCTCAGAGCCAATTGTTGTACAAGAAGCCTCTACTGAACTCGTCACAATCCCAGCAACGTTCGAAACTGTCACGGAGACAGTTGTAGTTCAGCCAGCTGGTGTTGAATATGTGTCTGTTCCAGCTGTTTATGAAACAGTATCTGAAACAGTCGTTGTTCAAGAAGCCTCTACAGAGCTTGTCACTGTTCCACCTGTCTTCGAGACAGTCTCTGAAACAGTTGTCGTTCAGCCAGCCTCTGTCACATATGAAACCGTACCTGCGGTCTTCGAAACTGTGTCTGAGACTGTTGTTGTTCAAGAAGCCTCGACTGAACTCGTCACAATCCCGGCAACATTCGAAACTGTCACTGAGACAGTCGTTGTTCAGCCAGCTTCTGTGACATATCAAACTGTTCCAGCGACCTTCGAAACAGTTGCTGAAACAATTGTTGTTCAAGAAGCCTCTACAGAACTCGTTACAATCCCAGCGACATTTAGAAACGTCTCTGAAACTGTTGTTGTTCAAGAAGCCAGCACAGAGCTTGTTTCTATCCCAGCAACTTACGAAACAGTGTCTGAAACTGTTGTTGTTCAAGAAGCCACAACTGAGCTTGTCTCTGTTCCGGCGACGTTCGAAACAGTGACGGAAACAGTCGTCGTTCAGCCTGAGACAGTTGAGTATGTGTCTGTCCCTGCTGAGTATGAGACTTACAACGAAACAATCGTTGTTCAGGAAGCCTCTACTGAACTCGTTGCTATCCCAGCAACATATGAAACAGTTAGTGAAACTGTTGTTGTTCAAGAAGCCAGCACAGAGCTTGTTGCTATCCCAGCAACTTTCGAGACTGTATCTGAAACTGTTGTCGTAAAAGAAGCGTCTACTGAATTGGTTACAATTCCTGCGACATTCAAAAACGTCACAGAAACTGTTGTTGTTCAACCTGCTAGCGTGACATATGAAACTGTCCCAGCGACCTTCGAGACTTACAACGAAACAATCGTTGTTCAGGAAGCGTCTACAGAGCTTGTTGTCTCTCCTGCGACTTACAAAACAGTCAGTGAGACAGTTGTTGTTCAAGAAGCGAGCACAGAGCTCGTTGCTATTCCGGCAACATATGAAACTGTCTCAGAGACAGTTGTCGTTCAGCCTGAAACTGTTGAATATGTCGCTGTCCCTGCGCAATACGCCACGGAAAGCCAGACATACATCCAGCAAGAAGCAGCCAATACGCTGACAATTATCCCTGCTGAGTATGAAACTGTCACAGAGACAATCGTCACACAGGAAGCGTCTACACGTATCGAGGTTGTTCCTGCGACGTACCGCACTGTCACAGAGACAATTGTTGTCACGCCAGAGCGCACAGACATCACTGTCATCCCTGCGAAATATGAAACACGCTCAGAGCGCGTTCTTATTGAGCCGGCACGTGAAGAGTGGAAGCCAGGATCACAAGCGATTAACGCGGGTGCCTTCCAATCTGGCCGCGTTAACACAGCGACCCGCGGACAGTTCACTGTCTTCAACGGTGTGTCTAACCAAGTTGTTGAATCAACAGAAACTATCGTGAACCAGACAGGTGAAATCCTTTGCCGTGTCTTGATCCCAGCCAAGTATAAAACAATCACAAAACAGGTTGTTGTAACACCAGCCCGCACAACACAGCGGACTATCCCGGCTGTCACCAAGCAAATTACAAAGCGCGTCGTCGACCGCGAAGCGACAACACGTGAAGTTCCTGTTCCGGCAGTCACAAGCACAGTGTCACGCCGCATCGTTAAGACCCCTGCCCGCGTTGTGGATGCAGGCGGTTCAAACTTCAAAGGCGGAACACGCATCAACGGCTTTGTTGACGCAAACCGTGATGGCCGTGACGATCGTGACGGATTATCAGCAAGCGCAGCCGCAAGTGCTGACCGTGCAGCTGGCGGATCTCGCCTCGTCGGCGGTGCATCATCTGGTGGTCAATATGGCCAGAAGATTGGTTCAGTCTCCACACGTGTTGTTTCAAAAGCCGCTGAGGTTGTTGAGCGCCGCGTCCCAGCTGTCACAAAGACACTGACACGCCGCGTCGTGAAGACACCGGCCCGCACATCTGAGCGGACTGTCCCAGCTGTAACAAACACTGTGACACGCCGCGTCGTTGACCGCCCAGCGGCAACATCTGAGCGGACGATCCCGGCTGTTACGAAGACTGAAACACGTCGCCGTATCAAAACACCGGCTCGTACTGTTGAGCGGACTGTCCCAGCTGTAACCAAACAGGTTACGCGCCGCGTCGTTGACCGCCCTGCGTCTACACAGGAACGTAGAATTCCTGCTGTAACGAAGACGGAAACACGCCGTGTCGTGAAGACACCGGCCCGTACATCCGAGCGGACTGTCCCAGCTGTAACAAACACTGTGACACGCCGCGTCGTTAAGACACCGGCTCGTACAGCCGAACGGAGTATCCCGGCTGTTACGAAGACTGAAACACGTCGCCGTATCAAAAACCCAGCCCGTACAGCTGAGCGCCGTGTCCCAGCTGTCACGAAGCAAGTTAGCCGCCGCGTTGTGAAAACACCTGCGTCGACTGTCGAGCGTTCAATCCCAGCTGTTACGAAGACACGTACACGCCGCGTCGTTAAGACACCGGCTCGTACATCAGAGCGGACTATCCCGGCCGTAACCAAGCAGGTTACACGCCGCGTTGTTGACCGTCCTGCGTCTACGCAAGAGCGGACAATCCCAGCTGTCACAAAACAGGAAACGCGCCGCGTCATTAAGACGCCAGCGTCAACTATTGAGCAGACTGTTCCAGCGGTCACGAAGCAGGTCTCTCGCCGCGTTGTGAAAACGCCGGCTCGTACGACTGAGCGCACAATCCCAGCTGTCACGAAAACAGAAACACGCCGCGTTGTTAAAACACCGGCTGCGACTGTTGAGCGGACAATCCCAGCTGTGACGAAGCAAGTGTCTCGCCGCGTTGTGAAAACACCGGCAACTGTACGTGAGCGCGGTATCCCAGCGGTCACGAAGCAGGAAACACGCCGCGTTGTTAAGACGCCAGCGTCAACAGTTGAGCGGGCTATCCCAGCTGTAACGAAGCAAGTGTCTCGCCGCGTTGTGAAAACACCGGCTCGTACAACTGAGCGCACGATCCCAGCGGTCACAAAGCTTGAAACACGCCGCGTCGTGAAGACGCCAGCCTCAACGGTTGAGCGGACTATCCCGGCTGTCACAAAGCAAGTGTCTCGCCGCGTCGTGAAAACACCAGCTCGTACAACTGAGCGCACGATCCCAGCGGTCACAAAGCTTGAAACACGCCGCGTCGTGAAGACGCCAGCCTCAACGGTTGAGCGGACTATCCCGGCTGTCACAAAGCAAGTGTCTCGCCGCGTCGTGAAGACACCAGCTCGTACAACTGAGCGGGTTATCCCAGCTATCACAAAGCAGGAAACGCGCCGTGTTGTTAAAACGCCAGCGTCAACTGTTGAGCGAACTGTCCCAGCTGTGACGAAAACAGTCTCACGTCGCGTCGTGAAAACGCCAGCTGCTACGCAAGAGCGCGCAGTACCGGCTGTCACGAAGACAGAGACTCGTCGCCGCATCAAGAACCCGGCTCGTACGGCTGAGCGGGCTATCCCAGCGGTCACGAAAACAGTGTCTCGCCGCGTCGTGAAGACACCAGCTCGTACAACTGAGCGGGCTATCCCAGCTGTTACGAAGCAGGAAACACGCCGCGTCGTTAAGACACCAGCGTCGACTGTTGAGCGGACCATCCCGGCTGTGACCAAACAGGTCTCACGCCGTGTTGTGAAGACACCAGCGCGGACAACTGAGCGGACGATCCCTGCGGTCACGAAGACAGAAACACGCCGCGTCGTTAAGACACCGGCTCAAACTGTTGAACGCACAGTTCCTGCTGTGACGAAGCAAGTCTCACGTCGTGTCGTGAAAACGCCAGCCGCTACGCAACAGCGTGCAGTTCCGGCCGTCACGAAGACAGAGACTCGCCGCCGCATCAAGACACCGGCTCGTACAACTGAGCGGACGATCCCAGCGGTCACGAAGCAGGTCACTCGTCGTGTCGTGAAAACGCCAGCCTCTGTTTCTGAGCGGGCTGTACCAGCTCAAACACAGGCCGTCACACGCCGCGTCGTTAAGACACCAGCATCTGTTGTTGAGCGAGCTGTCCCGGCGGTCACGAAGCAGGAAACACGCCGCGTCGTGAAAACGCCAGCGCGTACGACTGAGCGCACGATCCCAGCGGTCACGAAGACAGAAACACGCCGCGTCGTTAAGACACCAGCGTCAACTGTTGAACGGACGATCCCAGCTGTGACGAAGCAAGTGTCTCGCCGCGTTGTGAAAACGCCTGCTCAAGTTACTGAGCGGACTATTCCAGCGGTCACGAAGCAAGTCGCTCGCCGCGTTATGCGCACACCAGCGACGACGCAGGAACGCACAATCCCAGCGGTCACGAAGACTGTGTCACGTCAGGTTGTGAAGACACCAGCGCGTACAACTGAGCGGACAATCCCAGCGAGAACGTCAACGGTTGACCGTCGTGTTGTCAAAACACCAGCACGGACAGTTGAACGGCCAATCCCGGCTGTGACGAAGCAAGTGTCTCGCCGCGTTGTGAAAACGCCTGCTCAAGTTACCGAGCGGACTATTCCAGCGGTCACGAAGCAAGTCGCTCGCCGCGTTATGCGCACACCAGCGACGACGCGGGAACGCACAATTCCGGCAGTCACGAAGACGGAAACGCGTCGCCGCGTCAAAACACCGGCAGCGACGCAAGAACGTCGTATCCCGGCTGTTACGAAGCAGGTCCAACGCCGCGTCGTGAAGACACCGGCACGGACGACAGAGCGGACTATCCCAGCTGTCACCAAGCAGGTCACACGTCGTGTGGTTGATGGTGCACCGCGGATCGAACGCCGCGTCATCCCAGCTCGTTATGATACCGTTCAAGTCCAGCGTGTGGTTCAACCTGCACGGACTGAAACAGTTGTCATCCCAGCACAGTACGGCTCAATCGAGCGCCGGACGTTAGTCACACCTGAGAAGGCAGAATGGCGTCAGGTTCTTTGTGAAGCGAATGCTAGCCCAGAAGTTGTTCGGGCTATTCAGTCGGCTCTGAAGCGTGAAGGCTACTACACGGGTGCAATTGACGGACGTTTAGGTCAGCAGACTTACGCCTCTGTTGAGCGCTACCAGCAAGCTCTCGGCCTCTCTACAGGTGGCCTAACACTGACAACAGTGGATCGCTTGGGTGTTGATTGGCGCTCAATGGTCTCTGGTAATCAGTTGACAACGGGTGGGTTCTCCACTGGCGGTACAACAACTGGTGCAACTGGCGGCTTTACGTCTGGCACAACGATTACGTCAGGCGGAAGCGCAGGTTCAGCAGCAGGTTACACTATCGGGTCAAACGGCTCTGTGACTGACGCCCGCGGCGTCGTTATCGGAACGTTGAACGCGAACGGTGACGTCGTGAATAGCGCAGGACAAGTTGTCCTACGTGGTCTGTCCGCAACTGGCGGTTCAGCTGGCGGCATCGGTGGATTAGCTTCCGGTGCAGGTGGATTAGCTTCCGGTGCAAGCGGTGTGTCTGCAGGTGGTTTCTCTGTCCAGTCTGACGGCTCAGTCACAAACAGCTCTGGTGCTGTTATTGGCCGCGTCAATGCAAACGGTGAAATCATCTCCAACGGAGTTGTTATCGGACGGGTCCGGTAAGTAAGACTTAAATTCCAGCGCAATTACGCGCTGGACATAAGGTTTAACGCCTCGCCAATGTTCGTCATTGGCGGGGTTTTTTGGTGCAACTATACGCATTTGAGTCGAGAGCTTTTATAAAGACCTCTCTGCCAATCCTTCTCGCAAGCGGATTGACAGGTCAGCGCAAGAGCTTATAAGGGCGTCGAATTGGCCGCCGCGGGATTCGCCCAGCGCGGCTTTTATGTATTTAGAAGACAGGGTGTGAACCCTGCTCAGCGTCAAGGACAAGACCATGTTCGCAGTCATTCAGACCGGTGGTAAGCAATATAAAGTCGCCAAAGACGACATTATTATCGTAGAAAAACTCGACGGCGAAGCTGGCGGGAAAATCACTTTTGACAGTGTCCTCATGCACGGCGCTGGGGGTAAAGTTAAAGTTGGCGCACCGCTTGTTAAAGGTGCCTCTGTTTCAGGTGAAGTTCTTGAACAGCGCAAAGGCGACAAAGTTATCGTCTTCAAAAAGAAGCGCCGTCAAAACTATCGCCGTAAGCAAGGACATCGTCAGCTAGAGACAGTTGTTCGCATCACAGGAATCAAAGGCTAAAACCTTTCCCTCTCTCGGGACCAAATTTAGGGCTCGTCCCTCTTTCGATTTTAGGAGTTCATCATGGCACATAAAAAAGCAGGCGGTTCATCCAACAACGGTCGCGACAGTGCTGGCCGCCGTCTTGGCGTAAAGAAATCCGGCGGACAATCTGTCGTGCCTGGCAATATTATCATCCGTCAACGCGGAACAAAATATTACCCCGGTGCAAATGTTGGCATGGGCAAAGACCATACGCTCTTCGCCCTCACAGAAGGCCGCGTGTCTTTTGCAACGAAACGCAACGCACGAACATATGTCTCAGTCGAGCTCCCGGAAGCCGCTGAATAAGACCTGATTTTTCTCGGGTCACCGCCACAAGGCGACCCGTTTACAAAACAGCAGGGAAATCGGGTCCGCCCGGTTTCCCTTTTTTAATGGCTGAACTTCAGCCGCCTCCTGCTGACAATTTGGGAGAATTGTCATGCGAAATAAAATTGAAACAAAACGGCTCATTATCCGTCCGTTTGAATCGACCGACCTGTCTGCACTTGTACTCTATGCGGGTGATTATGACGTGGCTAAGGCAACGGGTCAGCTCCCTCATCCTTATACGGAGCTAGAGGCACAATCTTGGTTGGACTTTAATCAGCAGCAATCCGGCGCGGCAACTCAGTCGCAAATTTACGCGATTGCAACGCAAAACAATGGCTTAATTGGATGTATTAGCCTTTGGCCTAAAGAGGACGGCTGGGAACTCGGCTATTGGCTTGGACAGCGTCATTGGCACAAAGGTTATATGCGTGAAGCCAGCTTGGCTTTACTAGATGAAGCGAGACAATGCCTTGCGCCCACAATACTCTGCGCCTGCGTCTTCACGGACAACCCAAGAAGCGCAGCCTTACTGCAACATCTAGGCTTCACAATGTGCGGGCAAAGCCAGGAATTTTGCGTTGCCCGCGGCCATAATGTCGACGCGCATAATCTCACCCTCTCTTTGGAGGCCCATCATGCGTGATACATTGCGCACAGAGCGGCTGATTTTGCGGCAATTAGAATTGCGCGATGCAAAGGCCTTTTCG
>CAYWSI010000014.1:0-22720 GCA_964460585.1 uncultured Algimonas sp. | reverse complement strand
GAACAATTCCGTATGCTCGCCCATCTCGCTGAAAAATATGATCGTGGGTATGGTCACGTCACAACGCGGCAAAATATGCAATATAACTGGCCGAAACTGCCAGATGTACCTGATATGCTAGATGATCTTGCAAGCGTTCAAATGCACGCCATCCAAACGTCAGGGAATTGTATTCGAAACGTGACATGCGACCCATATGCGGGCGCAACGGCAGAAGAGATTGAAGATCCGCGTCCAATGGCCGAACTTATTCGCCAATGGTCAACACTGCATCCTGAGTTTACTTTCTTGCCTCGGAAATTCAAAATTGCGGTTACTGCGGCCGAAAAAGACCGGGCTCTTATCAAGGCGCATGATATTGGTATTCAGATTGTCAAGAACTCTGCAGGCGAGGTGGGGTATAAGATTATTGTTGGCGGCGGATTAGGTCGAACGCCAATTATTGGTCAAACTTTGCGGGAGTTCCTGCCTAAATCCGAACTCTTAGCTTACCTGACAGCCACTCTCAGGATTTATAACCGCTATGGACGTCGGGATAATAAGTATAAAGCGCGCATTAAAATATTAGTGCAAGAGACTGGAATTAAAGAGTTTACTGAGCAAGTTGAAGCTGAATATGCAACGATAGACATTAGTGATATTGCGGTCTCTCAAGCGGAAAAAGACCGCATAACCGCCTATTTTGCGTCTCCAGACTTCGAAACGCTAGAGAATGACCCAAAAGTTTACACAGACGAACTTGAGTCTAATCGGGCCTTTGCGCTTTGGGCTAAGAATAATGTCGCGGCGCACAAGGCCTCTGGCTATGCAATCGTTAATATATCTCTGAAACCAAAGGAGCTCGCTCCTGGCGATATCACCGCAGAGCAAATGCGCATTACGGCGGATTTGGCAGATACATATTCCTGTGGAGAATTACGGACGACGCACCAACAAAATTTAGTACTGCCGCATGTCAAACAATCAGACTTACCCGCGCTTTTTGCGGCGCTAGAGAAAGCAGGTTTAGCGTCCGATAATATCAATCTGATTACAGATATTATTTGTTGCCCCGGCATGGATTTCTGCGCACTTGCAACTGCGCGGTCTATTCCGATTAGTCAGGCGATTGCGGAACGTTTCGCAGACCCAGAACGTCAGCGGACAATCGGCGAGATGCAGATCAAAATATCAGGCTGTATCAATGCCTGTGGGCACCACCATGTTGGTCATATTGGTATTCTTGGCCTCGAAAAAGCAGGCGTGGAATTTTACCAAGTGAAGCTCGGCGGGGATTCTTCGGAAGATGCGGCTATCGGTAAAGTCACAGGCCCAGGGTTCTCGCAGGAAGAACTTATCGACGGCATTGAAAATATGGTCGAGCTTTACCTTGACAAACGAGAGGAGGGCGAACGCTTCCTCGACACATATAATCGAATTGGCATGGCGCCATTCAAAGAGGTGCTTTATGCCTAGTCATACGCTTATTCAGGATGGACGTGCGCGCGATGCAGAACGTTTTGCAGCGCCATCGGATATATCTGCCCTCGACAGTAATGAGGTCATTGATGCCTTGCATATCGCCAATGACACGGACCTAGAGACTTTAGCTCCGGCTTTAGGGCGAATTGAAACGATTTTGATTGACTTTCCAGCCTATACGGATGGGCGAGGGTTCTCGCTCGCGCGTCAACTCCGTACGCGTTACGGATATGAGGGGCTTTTAATTGCTGATGGTCCACTAATCCCAGACCAATATGCCTTTGCGCTACAATGCGGTTTTAGCGCTGTGCGTCTAGATGATGAAACACTGAAACGACATACAATAGAGGATTGGCATGCCGCCCTTGATGATTTCGACTTAACCTATCAGCGAGGTTATGCCGTAAAGGCCGGACCCGCGACTTCGGTCTTTGATGCCCGCCTAACTGCGCTCGATGAGCGAAAGGCGGCCGACCCTTTTTTCGGTCACTCGGCGGAGTTGACGCTTAGAAAAGCCATTAAGAAGTACCAAGGCGATATCGTCTTAGCCACATCTATGGGTGTCGACTCGGCTGTGCTGCTTCACATGGTCTCGCGTATTGATCCGTCATTGCCTGTAATTTTCTTAGATACGGGAAAACATTTCCGAGAAACATTGGCTTACCGAGATGAGCTCGTCAGTCGTTTTGGATTGACGGACTTTCGCAATATTACACCCGATGCCGAGCATTTAGCAGCTGAGGATCCGGAGGGTATTCTAAATCAGTCCGACCAAGATAGCTGTTGTGACTTACGGAAAGTGCGTCCGCTAGACCGTGTTATCAATGGGTTTGGTGCGCGCATTACCGGACGTAAACGCTATCAAACGCCAGAGCGCGCCAATATGGCGATATTGGAAGAGGGCGGACTGCAAGCCAAAGTCAATCCATTGGCCTATTGGACGGCAAAAGATGTGACGCAATATATACGTCAGCATGACCTACCGCCACATCCGCTGCTCGCGCTCGGTTATCTGTCAATCGGCTGCCAACCCTGCACAACGCGGGTCACAGCCGGCGAAGACCCAAGAGCGGGGCGTTGGCGTCATAGTGATAAGACGGAATGCGGCATCCACATGGTGGATGGCAAATGGGTAAGTATTGAGACGAAGACGACGTTTGAGGCGTTTTGATTTAATGCCGTTTTAAGACTGTTGCTGTAATTACAACCTATGGCAATACTAATCGGATTATCTATACTTTTGGGAATCTTTGCTCTCATCTGGTTGATGAGAGTTAGGCGTTGGAAATCATGGACATTGATGTTAGCTGTTTTTGTTTGCGTCTTTTTGGTTTTTCATCTCTATTTTAGTGGTCCCTTGGACGTAGATGATAATGGAATTCCAATCATTACAGGCAGCATGATTTATTCTACTATTGGTTTTACGTTGTTAGCTGTCTGCTTATTTGTTTCAGCTATTTCTCTCTTATTAGATGGAAATGGTAATGATCAAACAATCACGAATGACGTCGCTTCAACTCCGCAATCACCGCTTCCAACTTCACATCCTTAGCCGCCAATAACACCAACGTGTGATAGAATAAATCCGCGGCTTCGCTCACTAATTTATCGTCTGTTTCCGCGACAGCGGCAAGGGCGGTTTCTACGCCTTCTTCTCCGACCTTTTGGGCGGCACGGCGTAAGGGGCCTTGGAGGAGTTGCGCCGTATAAGAGCTTTCAGGGTCAGCTGTTTTCCGGCCTTGGATGAGCGTTTCAAGATAAGACAAGAAGCCAACGCCATCTGCGGCTTCATTTCCAAAACAAGATACAGTCCCTTCATGGCATGTCGGACCTTTGGGTCTAGCTTTGACCAGAATCGTATCCTGATCGCAATCGACGGTCATAGAGACAAGCGCGAGTGTGTTTCCGCTCGTCTCGCCTTTTGTCCAAAGCGTTTTGCGTGAGCGGCTATAGAAGGTCACAACCCCCGTCTCATTTGTTTTGGCGACAGATTCCGCATTCATATAGCCGAGCATCAAGACTTGCAGCGTGTCTGCGTCTTGCACAATCGCGGGGACGAGGCCGCCCCCTTTTTCAAAATCTATTTTCATAGTCGCATCTCTATACCTGCATCTCTCAGGTCGGCTTTTAAATTTGGTATCGCGATGACAGATTTATGGAAAACGGACGCCGCCAGTGCGCCGTCGACATTGGCTTGGGTGAAGACATCTTCAAAATGCTGCACCGCGCCTGCGCCGCCGGAGGCAATGAGCGGCACGTCACACACGGCGCGGACGGCTTTTAATTGTTCTATGTCATAGCCTTTGCGAACGCCGTCTTGGTTCATGCAGTTTAGGACAATTTCGCCAGCGCCGCGCGAAGTTACATCTTTCACCCAATCTACGGTTAAGCGTCCTGTCTCCCGCATTTTCTCTGGATTACCTGTGTGAGATTTGACGTGGTATGTTCCGCCATCTGCAAAACTATCAATTCCGACAACGATACATTGAACGCCAAAAGCGTCCGAGAGTTCATTCACGAGGTCAGGCCGAAGGAGGGCAGGTGAGTTAATGCTGATTTTGTCCGCACCCGCTGCAAGCCGCGCGCCTGCAGCTTCGACGGTTTTAATGCCGCCCGCAACGCAAAATGGAATATCGAGTGCACGGCTGACTTTGCCCACCCAATCAGGGCTCACCGTGCGGTCGTCCACACTGGCGGTGATGTCGTAAAATACAAGTTCATCCGCGCCTTCATCGCGATACCGCAGGGCAAGATCGAGTATATCGCCGACATCTTCGTGATTACGAAATTGCACACCTTTGACGACGCGCCCATCCCGCACATCCAAGCAAGGAATGATGCGGCGGGTTAGCACGCCATAGCCTCACTGAGCGTAAAGGCGCCTTCATAGAGGGCTTTGCCAATAATGATGCCGTGAGGATTTATCGTCTTCAATTTTTGGACGTGCTTTAATGTGCCAACCCCGCCAGATGTGATGAGGTCTAAGGTTGGAAATTCGGATTGAATACGTTTGTAGAGGTCAAGATTTCCACCTGTTTGCATACCGTCACGCCCAATGTCCGTAACGAGGATAGTCCGTAAGCCTGACCCTGAATACTCGCTCAAAACATTCCAGATCGTTTTTTGCGACATTTCAGTCCAACCTTTTGTCGCAGGGCGATATTCACCGTCCTCGCCTTGATTGACGTCGAGCGCTAAGCATATGGCATCTGGACCTAAATCACGCAGCCAATGTCTCACCATTTGCGGGTTTGTGACCGCTAATGAACCAATGACAACGCGATTAACGCCTCCATTTAACAAGCGTTTGATTTGTATTAGATCACGTATGCCGCCGCCCGTTTGAACTTTTATATTTGCGCTATTGGCAATTTTTAAAATGAGGTCAGCTTGTTCTGCGTTCCCGGTCTTGGCACCGTCTAAATCAACAATATGCATCCATTCGGCGCCTGCTTCAGCATAATCTCTGGCGACGGCCATAGGGTCAGCGTCATAATTTGTCTGAGCATTGAAGTCGCCCTTTAGCAAGCGCACGCACTTGCCATTTATGAGATCCATAGCTGGAAAGATCATGGCTTTATATCCAGAAAATTATTGAGAATTTTTGCGCCTGTTTTGGAGCTTCGTTCAGGATGAAATTGGCATCCCCAAACATTACTTTGCCGAACAATAGCTGAGAAAGATGAGCCATATTCAGTTTGCGCCAGAGTTGCATCCGACGTTGCGGCCGCAAAAGAATGTACAAAATAGGAATATTCGCCTGACTGAATGCCTGTGAGTAAAGGATCGTCTTTCATAAGGTTAAGCCTATTCCATCCCATATGAGGGGACGCAAGTCCGGCTGTGTTCAATTTCGAGATATGACCTTTTACGAGCCCTAATCCTTCGACGTGATCGCCGCCTTCTTCGAGCGTTTCAAAAAGAATCTGCATGCCAAGACAAATTCCAATAACGGGCTGGGTCAATGACGTCAGGACAGGCTTTAAATTCTTCGTGTGAATATTCTTCATGGCAAATGGCGCAGAACCAACACCTGGCAAAACAACTCGGTCCGCCGCTTTTATACGCTGCGCATCATCGCTAATGATTGGAGCGGCCCCGAGACGTTCAAAGGCATAACTTACGGACGCTAAATTTGCGCATCCCGTGTCGACAATAACAAGATTCACAATGTACCTTTAGTTGATGGAATATCACTACCAGACACAGCTAGGGCTGGGCGCAATGCACGGCCAACACCTTTGAAACAAGCTTCAATCATGTGATGGGAATTATCACCTTTTACATCAATGTGGATGGCAGCTCCGAGAGTTTGGGCAAGACTTTCGAAAAAGTGCGGACACATCTCGACAGGAAAGTCGCCGACATGGTCTGTCGGAAACTCACCGTGAAAGACAGCGGCGGGACGGCCAGACAGATCAATCGCGACCTGCGCCTGCGTTTCATCCATGGGGATAATATAGCCATAACGTCCAATTCCGGCTTTATCTCCCAGAGCGAGTTTGAGAGCTGCGCCAAAAGCCAGAGCCGTGTCTTCAACCGTGTGATGCGCATCGATGTGAAGGTCGCCTTCACAAGATAACGTCAGGCCCATACCGCCATGTTTAGAAATCTGCTCCAACATGTGATCATAAAACCCAATGCCTGTTTCTATTTTCGTTTGTGTGACATCATCTAAATTCACACGAACCGAGATATCCGTCTCATTTGTCTTGCGGAACATTTCGCCGATGCGGTCAGTTCGCTCGGGTGTGTCCGTCACGCCAAAGGCTTGCAGTGCAATTGTGTTCTCATCTGGTGACCCAACGGATACCCGCACACGACCCGTCGTAGATCGGTAATCACGGATTTTTACATTGAACTGTTGCAGGTGTTTAAAGAGTGCGTCTGCATTGGTGATTTCGAGTAAAATGAAATTCGTGTCGGACGGATAAACAGTTTCAACAAATTCTGAGTTTGCGAGTCCATCGGACAAACGCTGTCTCTCTGAAAGCGTCTCTTTCAATCGCTGCGCGTGGACAGCCATAGCTGAGGGTGCGAGCGCATTCAGAATGGCGGTCTCCACGGGGCGCGCAATCGGGTAGGGCGGTAAGACTTTGAGCAGGAGTGCAATAATGGAAGGATGCGCGAGCACTGCTCCGCCGCGCACGCCCGCAAGCGCATAGGCCTTTGATAATGTTCTTAAGACGACAAGATTTTGAACTTTGCCAACTTTATCTGCGAGACTCTCTTGACTTGAAAATTCAATATAGGCTTCGTCGAGGACGATTAATGTCTCAGGTAGAGAGGCGCAAATGTCTAAAATGGCTTCACGTTTTAAGCTGCTTCCTGTCGGATTATTTGGCGAGCATAGAAAAACTATCTTAACGGCTTTAGTTTTAGCGACTTTTTTGATCGTAGGGACATCCCATTCATATGAAGGGGATAGCGGCACATCGACGACGCCGGCCCCCTGTATGTCTGCGCAAGTTTTATAATAGCCAAATGTAGGAGAGCAGGTCAGAATACTGTCTTTGCCGGCTTCGCAAAAGGCACGAAGTAAGCATTCGATTCCTTCATCGGCACCCCGTCCAACCATGAGCTGATCAGCCGAGACGCCGTAAAGCCCCACAAGACGGTCTACTAAAGCCCTAGGCTGTTGTGCAGGATAACGGTTGTACCCATCGGCACCAACGACGGGCGGCGGGGCATATGGGTTTTCATTCGCGTCCAAATGCAGAGCGTTTGTCGCACCCCCGCGTGCTGAATAAGGGATCATATCAACAACGGATTGCCGCGCAATTGAGTTAGGCCAATTTTTCATGACAAGGTTTCCAGTCTTAGGCTCACAGCACGTTTATGAGCGTCTAAGCCTTCCATTTCAGCTAGCCTTTCTACTGCGGGCCCTAATCGTTTTAGGCCTTGTTTCGTGAGCTTTTGAACAGACATATATTTCAAGAAGCTTTCCAGCGTTATGCCTGAGTAGGCTCTAGCGGCGCCATTGGTCGGCAAGGTGTGGTTGGTCCCGCTCGCATAATCGCCAACACTTTCTGGTGTCCACGGTCCAAGGAAAATGGATCCCGCATTGCGGATAGCGCCGACATAGGTGTCCGGGTCGCGTAATTGGACAATCAAGTGTTCTGGTGCATATCGATTTATAATGTCGATAATACTGGCCCTGTCTTCGGCAATAATCATGCGTCCGTGTTTTAAAGATTCTCGAGCAATCTTTTCTCTAGGTAAATCTGCGACTTGTTTTTCTAGCTCGGCTTCAATGTTCTTTGCGACTTTAGGCGACGTCGTAACACAGACAACCTGAGCTACAGTATCGTGCTCGGCCTGGCTAAGGAGATCTGAGGCCACAAATACAGGGTCAGCCGTTTCGTCAGCGATAACCATAGCTTCGGAAGGCCCAGCAGGAAGGTCTATGGCTGGACCGCCAGGCTCTTGCGCGACTAAGGATTTGGACGCGGCAACCCATGAATTACCGGGGCCGAAAATTTTATCGCATTTCGGGATAGTTTCTGTGCCGTAAGCCAAGGCCGCGATAGCTTGCGCCCCGCCAACAACAAAGAGGCGGCTAACATTACAACGGTGGGCGGCGGCTAATATTGTCGCGTTGACCGTGCCGTCTTTGCCGGGCGGTGTGACGACAATTCGGTTTTGAACGCCCGCGACATGAGCAGGCACAGCCAACATCAAAAGTGTTGATACAAGCGGTGCTGTACCGCCCGGAACATAAAGTCCCGCGGTTTCAATAGCCCGCGAAATACGTTGGCATATAACACCGGGCTCAGTTTCGACTTCTATCGGTCCCTGAATTTGCGCCTCATGGAACAGCTTTATATTACGGCGCGCCCGTTCAATCACGGCTTGATCAGATGGGGGAAGGGCGTTCCAAGCGGCCTCTAGCTCTGACTCGGGGACTTCAATGGCGTTTACATCTACCCCATCAAATTTTTGAGTCAGCCGTTTCAGAGCTTCGTCACCATTCTTGCGAACATCAGACAAAATATCTCGAACAGTCTCTTTCATAGAGGCATCCGAAATCATCTGAGGCCTTTTCAGTGCGGCCGCAGAGTCTTCCTCATTCAAGTCTTTCCAAACAAAACGGCGCATTATCCCATCATCTTCTCAATGGGGAGAACAAGAATTGATCGTGCACCCAGGGCTTTCAGCCCTTCTAAGGTTTCCCAAAATACCGTCTCCCGGCACACAGCTTGAATGGCGACAAGGTCATCTTGACCCGCTAGCGGCATGATTGTTGGTGCATCTGAGCCCGGAAGTAGGTTTGTGATTTTTGAAACAGCATCTTTGGGGGCATTCAGCATGATATATTTGGAATCAGCGGATTTCAGGACTCCATCGATACGGTTCATGAGTTTTTCGAGAATATCGGCCTTTTCAGAAGATAGCTCGCGGCCAGACTGAATGAGTACGGCTTCACTTTCTAATATTGTCTCAAACGCTGTGAGACCATTGGCTTCCAAGGTAGCACCAGAGGAAACCAAATCACAAATACTCTCCGCAATTCCAATGGACGGTGCGAGCTCTACCGCGCCTTTCATCTCCACGAGATCAGCCTTGAGGCCAGATTTGGCTAAGTAGCGCGCTGTCACACCTGGATAAGTCGTGGCGATTCTTGTGCCGTTTAAATCTGTCGCGGCTTGAACCTGACCACCATCATTGGCTGCTAGGCAGAGTTTGCACCGTGAAAACCCGAGGCGCATTGTAATCTCAGCATCGAGCTTTGACTTTGTTGTGAGTTGTTCTTCAACAAGGACGTTTTCGCCGACTATACCGATATCTGCTGCATTATTGCCAACGAATGAGGGGATATCATCGTCGCGTACAAGAAGTAGGTCGATTGGCATATTCTTTACACGCGCAAGAAGGCCGCCGCCGCGAATTGAAAAACGCAGGCCACATTTCTTTAAAAGCGCGAAGCTGTCTTCAGCAAGGCGACCTTTTTTTTGTAAGGCAATGCGGAGGCGCTCACTCATGATTTGTCTTTCTGGCTAAGAACAGCCCGATATCCCCCATGGGGTTCATCTTTCAAAAAGCGTGCAACACGACCAATTGTCGTGGTTGAGACACCTGTTTCCGCGTGTATTTCACGATAGGACTTTTCGCCTTCATTCAGTATCTGAGCAACATGCCAGCGTTCCTTTAAAGCTCGAAGTTCAGCTGGCGTGCAAAGATCAACTAAAAACGCCTTTATAGAGTCCGTATCCTCTAAACGGGCAAGAGCGGTTTCAAGATCGAGATATGTGTGTTTTTGTGTCATTGTGTCAGCGTGTTAATACAGTAATGCAAAAAAGTTCAACTGCAAATTACATGTAATGTGATTTCAGAGGAAATGGCGGGCGGGGAGGGATTCGAACCCCCGATGGGCTTGCACCCATGCCGGTTTTCAAGACCGGTGCATTCAACCACTCTGCCACCCGCCCGCAAAAGCTGGAGACATATAAAAGGTCAACGGAGCGCGCCATATGACGGAATCAATCTGTGTTCAAGCCTTTCTGTGAGCTTGTTTTGTTAACCTTTCAGATACCGTGAATTTTGAGGGTATGTTAGCCGTGTTTCCGAACTTGGATTTAAGGCTGCTCGTTTAGGTTACCAAACATAGAATAGGGATAGACGGCTTAACAACGTAATGTTTGCAAACCGTTTGTCTGCCATAGCGCAAAGATTAAAGGGTGACTCTAATGGTCGATAAGAAACTGATAATGATGGGCGTAGCAACTGCGGTGTTAGGTTTAAGCACCACGGCATGTACAAGTACTGGCGTGACGAAAACCGTGAAAGCGGCTCCCATCACATATAAAGTGGGAGAGGGCGCTACACAATACGCGTCTCTATCGACAAGACCAAGCACGCCAAGAGCGCCTTTCACGCAAACGACGCCAGAAAGTTATATTCCTGCACGCCCTGTGCCGGCTCCAGCTCCGCATCCTCAGACGCAACAGTTTGATCAAGCCAGTGTTGATCAGGACCTCTACAAGCACCAAAAAGTTGGAAAGACCTATACGATTATGGGGAAATCTTACACGCCTAAGCATCAACCTGATTATGATGTCACGGGTGTCGCATCATGGTATGGTGATAAGTTTCATGGAAAACCGACTGCGACGGGTGAAACTTATGATATGAATGATTTCACAGCGGCTCATAAAACGCTTCCGTTGAACTCCATGCTCATGGTGACAAATGTTGAGAACGGTAAAACGCTCATGGTGCGTTTGAATGACCGCGGACCATTTGTAGGCGACCGTATCATTGATCTTTCAAAAGCGTCTGCAGAGGCTCTCGGGATAACAGGTTTAGGGAAAGTCCGTGTTCAATATGCCGGACCAGCGGACCCAATGGCAGCTGTCCGCGCACCTGTTCAGGCACCTGTAGAAGTGGCTCGTCCAGCGGATGAATATGTTGAAGCTCCAACATATACGCCAGCACCGCAAGCGGTTCCTACCCCGTCTGTACCTTCGGCTCCTGCACCCTTCGTGCCCGCTGCGCCGGTTAGCCCAAGTGCACCAGAAGCGGTTGGTGGGTCAGAAGAGCAACCGGATGGTCAAATTACATTGACAATCAAAGGGCCTATTCACGTCGCTAAGTACGACGGCGGGCGCGCAGAATTGATACGCAGCCGGCTTGAAATAAAATAAGCGCCATAATCGCAGGACTTGTCTTGCGATTGATAAATCTCCGTGCGACCAAACGGGACGTCCTTCAGGGGCGTCCCGTTTTGATTCGTCGCTATGAGGTTATGCCACTGTGTTTCGCCCGATATCCATTTTAACTGCTCTCATATTTATCTCAGCTCCAGCCTATGGTCAGTCTGGGTTTGATACAAAGGCACCGCATGCCGTTATCCTCGATGCCGCCACGGGTGAAGTTTTATTTGAAAAGGATGCTCGCAAGCCCATTGCGCCTGCATCAATGACAAAAATTATGACAGCAGACCTCGTTTTTGAAGCCCTCAAAAACGGATCCCTGACGCCTGAAACTAAATTCAGAGTCAGTGAGGAAGCCTGGCGCCGAGGCGGCGTTAGCTCAGGTTCCTCAACAATGTTTCTGAAGTTAAAATCCGAAGTCTCTGTTGCTGATCTTTTAATGGGTGTCATCGTTCAATCAGGGAATGATGCTTGTATTGTTTTGGCCGAAGGCATGGCGGGTTCAGAAGAAGCTTTTGCGCAGCGTATGACAGAGCGAGCGAGAGATTTGGGCCTCTCATCCGCGACCTTTAAAAACGCGACAGGCTGGCCTCACCCTGAACATAATATCAGTGCTTTTGATTTAGCGCGTTTGGCGCAAAAACAAATCGAGGCTTTTCCTGAGTATTATCCGCTCTATGCTGAAAAAGATTTTACTTGGAACGGTATTAAACAAGGCAACCGAAACCCACTCCTCGGACGCGTTACGGGCGCAGATGGCATGAAGACCGGGAAGACGGATGCGTCTGGATATGGTTTGGTAGGGTCTGCAAAACGAGGCGATGAAAGACGCATTATCGTCATAAATGGCCTTGGTAGCCAAGCAGAAAGACGTGATGTCGCGACGTCTTTAATGGAGGCGGCCTTTAGTCAATTTAGTGTTTATAATTTGCACCAACAAGATGATGTGTTGGGAAAAGTCGACGTTTATATGGGCAAAGCCCCCTCTGTGGGCGTTGCATTAACTCAAAATATTCAAAAAGGTCTGCCAATAGCGGATAGAAGAAAAGTAAAGTCTGAGGTCATTTACACTGCGGCTAAGGCTCCAATTGCCAAGGGTGACGTTGTTGCGGAATTGAAAATCTCTTTGCCTGGACGTCCAGATGAAACATATGACCTTGTGGCAACGGATGATGTGAAGCGTAAAGGGTTATTTGCGCGGGCTTGGGCAGGCCTATTAGCGAATATCAGGGGTTAAGATGAAGAGCGGAAAATTTATTACGTTTGAGGGCGGCGAAGGTGCTGGAAAATCAACGCAGGCGTCTTTGCTAGCCGAAGCTTTAGAAAAAGCTGGAATCGAAACACTACAAACTCGCGAACCCGGCGGTACATTTGGTGCCGAAGCTATTCGAGACTTGGTTTTAGAAGGCACGTCGGATCGTTGGGATGGTATGACGGAACTCTTGCTCATGTATGCTGCCCGTTTGGACCATGTTGAGAAGTTGATAAAACCTGCCTTAGAGCGCGGAGTTTGGGTAATTTCAGATCGCTTCGCTGATTCAAGCTTAGCCTATCAAGGTCATGCGAGAGGCTTAGGGGCTGAACAAGTGAAAAGCCTGCACTCCGTTGTCATGAATGGGTTTAAGCCCGACCTTACGATACTTTTTGATATGGATCCCGTCTTGGCGCAAAAACGCGTGGAAACACGGGGTGAGCGTTTGACGCGGTTTGATGCTGCAGGACTGGATTTCCACAAAACACTTCGTGAAGCTTTCCTCGAAATCGCTGAAGAAAACCCGGACCGTATAAAAACGGTCGACGCGGATGGCACGCGGGGCAATGTGCAAACCCGAATATTATTTGCCATAACAAAGCAATTTCCAGAATTGGCTGGAAAATTGGGGGCTTGATTGCGAACGATTGAGAATGCTGAAGCTTTACCAGAAGCAGATAGAGCTGATGGGTGCCCGCATCCTCGCGAAGTCTATTCGCTTCTAGGTCATGAGGCTGCAGAGGCTCGTTTTCTCAAAGCTATGCGTTCTGGCCGCATGCACCATGCTTGGTTGCTGACAGGCCCCAAAGGCATTGGAAAAGCCACACTCGCTTATCGTATGACACGCAAGCTTTTAGGCGGGCAGTCGTTACTTTCAACTTCGCTCGATATTCCCGCTTCTGATGAAATAGCTCAGCGGATAGAGGCGCTCACACATGGCAATTTATTTCTATTGCGCCGTCCCTATGAGACGAAGCTAAAACGGTTTCGGCAAGATATTCCGGTTGACCGTGTCAGGGAGGTTTCGGGCTTCTTTCAGGAAACAGCTGCGGAGACCGGAACGTGGCGAGTCTGCATCATTGATAGTGCCGATGAGCTGAACCGAAATTCTGAGAATGCCATTCTTAAACTGCTTGAGGAACCTCCCAATAATACATTATTTATTTTGATTTCTTCTGCGCCTGGTCTGTTGCTGCCGACTATTCGTTCGCGTTGCATGAGCTTAGAGTTAAGAGCGATTTCAGATGAAGCCATTACAGATTGGTTGTCAGAACATGGGCGCGGGTCACCAGACCTTATTGATGCAGCCGTCCGTCTGTCTCGCGGTGCGCCCGGAAAAGCCCTCGCGCTCGTACAAAATGCGGATGTCGTTTTGCGCTCTCTCTCAGATTATATCCAATCATTGGGCCGCACCGCTCCTGATGTTGATATGACAATTGCTAAACGACTAGCGGAAAAGCGCAACGCCATATCTCGCGATTTATTTTGGGACGGCCTGGATGACACCTTACAGGCTCACGCTATTTTTGCGGCTACGGGAAATTATGAGGGACCATTTTCACCCTCAGCTCTAAAGCGAAGCCCAAAGATGTGGCAGTCTAATCACGCACGGCTTGTTGATGTTCGCCGCGCAGAATCCGCAATCAATTTGGATAAAACTGCGAGTATGTTTGAGTTGCTCTCTTCTATAAGAGAGGCATCATGATCGTTGATAGTCATGTAAATTTACACGGCGAGAAGTTTGCCGAGGATTTGGACGAGACCATCCTCCGTGCGCGTGAAGCAGGGGTCGGTCCCATGCTGAATATTTGTTGCCATCTCAAAGATTTTGAGGCGGTGTTGGATGTGGCAAATCTTGACCCGAATATTTGGGCGACGGTTGGAACCCATCCTCACGATGCCAAAGATAATCCCGATGTAACGGCTGCAGATATAATAGAACTCACTAACAATCCGAAAGTCGTTGGTATAGGTGAAACGGGCTTAGATTATCATTATGATTGGTCCCCGCGGGATATTCAGAAGGCTAATTTTCAAGCGCATATAGACGCGGTACAAGAAACGGGATTGCCTTTAGTTGTGCATACACGCGAGTCCGATGATGACATGCTGGATATGCTACAACAGGCTTATGCCAGAAAACCATTTAATGCGATTATGCATTGCTATACATCGGGTCAGCGCTTGGCAGATGCCGCTGCGGAAATGGGGTTTTACTTTTCGGTCTCCGGTATCATGACGTTTAAAAATGCACATGAGGTGCGCGAGCGAATTCTGACAATGCCCAAAGACCGAATTATGCTAGAAACCGATTGCCCCTATCTAGCACCCATGCCTTATCGAGGGCGCAGAAATGAGCCCGCCTATGTTATAGAAGTTTGCAAAGCTCTAGCGGATTTATTTGGTTGGTCCGTAGAGGAAACCGCTGAGAGAACGACCAATGCTTTTTTCAATCTTTTCGAAAAAGCGGTACGGCCAACATAATGGGTTTACGGGTCATCATATTAGGCTGTGGGTCATCGGGCGGCGTTCCGCGTATCGGGGGAGACTGGGGCGTTTGCGATCCAGATGAACCCAAAAATGCGCGGACACGGAGTTCTGTTCTCATTCAGAAATGGGAAGGCAGCGGTGAACCCGATCCGAAAGCTTGCACAAATATTCTAATCGACACATCGCCAGATTTACGCGTCCAGCTTTTACGTGAAGACATCCGGCGGCTAGACGCCGTTTTTTATACGCATGATCACGCTGACCAATCGCATGGTATCGATGATTTACGGGCCATTGCTTACCGTATGCGGAAGCAGATACCGACTTATATGGATGAACATACGAAGATGCATGTTTTCCAGCGGTTTAAATATTGCTTCGAGATGCCTGACGGCCGAGTCCATCCACCCATCCTTGATTTGCAAGATTTGATATCGGATGGAAGTCAGGTAAAAGTTGAAGGACCGGGCGGAACTTTGTCGATGAAAACATTCGAAGTTAGTCATGGTCCAACGCCGTCACTCGGGTTTATCATTGACGGGAAGATCGCCTATAGCCCAGATGTTTGGGGCGTCAGCGATGACGTTATAGACCGCCTCAAAGATATCGATGTTTGGATTGTGGACGCTCTACGATATAGCCCGCATCCGACACATGCCAATGCGGATAAGACGCTGTCTTGGTTGGCGCGCGCACAAGTTAAATCAGCCATACTCACCAATCTTCATATTGATATGGATTATGAAACCTTACGCAGCGAGCTTCCGCCCATCATAGAGCCCGCCTTTGACGGCATGCGAGTTATGCTTTCGGCCTGACGTCCCATGCAGCAAGCTGCGGTCCAGATGGATGTAGGTCTATAATCCCATATGCGCCTGTTCTGAGTTTTAATGGAACAGCTGAGTCCGATACGACAACATCGAGCAAAAATCTTGCAACCCCATTGGACGTCACGACGAGGGTGTTTGAATGGTTATCACAGCCTGCTAAAAACGCCATCCAAGCTGTCCGCAAATCTTCAATATCTACTTTCCAACCTTGCGGCGGCTTTGCCGTTTTGTTCCAAGCCTCCAGAGCGGCGGCGCCAACGCGTTTGATAACTTCAGTTTCAGGTTTTCCTTCATCTGGACCGTAATCCACTTCTGTCAAAAAATTCGCGAGCTTATAATCTTGTTCGCCAATAATGGCTTCTGCGGTTTGCCGCGTGCGCTTTAGGTCAGATGAATAGACAGATTTAAAGTTTATATCTTGAAAGGCTTTCCCGAGGCGTGCGGCTTGCGCCAATCCTGAGACAGAGAGGGGTAAATCCGTTTTACCCCCGACACGTAAAATGACGTCGCCCTTATCAAATGTGTTGCCATGGCGAACAATATAAACGCGGCCCAAGGTCATTTTAAGAATGGGTCGCCATGGACTTTAATTGCGGTTTCTGCACGCAGTAAGTCTTCTTTCGTATCAATCCCAGGGGAAGAGATTTGCGGGGCGGCAACTCTGACAATCGCGATATGCAGGCCATTTTCTAATGCACGCAGTTGCTCTAAACCTTCCAGTTTTTCGTAAGGAGATTGAGGGAGCTGCGTAAAGCGTTCCAGAGCAGCGCGTTTAAACCCATAGAGCCCGACATGCCGCAAGACAGGAGAGACAGCTTCCGTTTCGCGCAGGCGCGTTTCATGCCGTATGGCAGGGATGATATTTTTGGAAAACCAGAGAGCCCGACCTGCATTTTCCATAACTGTTGTACCCGAAAATGGCGTCGTCTTTTTTGTTTCTCGTAAGTCGTCAAGTGCCGCCCAAGACAAAGGAATGGCCGGCGTCGCAATATCAACATTTTCATCTTCAAGACCCTGAATGACCGCCTGAATATGTGAGGGGTCAGTGAAGGGCGCATCACCTTGTAAATTGACGATAATCTCGGCGTCGGGATTAAATGATTTGGCAGCCGCTAAAGCGCGGTCACTGCCAGACGCCAAATCAGGCGCTGTCATCACAGCGGGCAAATCATAATTGCGGCAATGCTCCATGATGTCTGCATGATCTGTGGCAATAACGAATACCGAATCCTCAATACTTGCTGCGATTTGGGCCGTCCGCCGCAACATACTGATGCCCGAAATTTTTGCGAGCGGCTTTCCGGGAAATCGCGTCGATGCCATCCGCGCCGGAATAACGATAAGCGGTTTATACATGACCTGAGGCCAATATGGTTTTCAGGTCGAGCAGGCCCATGATTTTCGTGCCGTCGAGGACAAAAGCATTTCCGATTTTGCGCTGCGTGAACGCCGCAATCGCATCTTTCATCCGCATGTCCATAGACAGGGTGAAGGGATCTTTTGTCATGATGTCGACGGCGGTTTTGTCCATAATCCCATGACCCATAGCGCGGCGCAAATCGCCATCCGTTATAATGCCGACCAAAACATCTTTTCGGGTCACGCCGACACAGCCTTTGCCGCCGCTTGTCATGACTAAGATCACGTCTTGCATCTTGGCCGTGTCATAGATGAGGGGGAGGTTATCGGGTTGCGATGCAAGGTAATCGCCCAATCTTTGCAGACCAAAACCCAATTTCCCGGCGGGATGGCGCAGTCCAAAATCTTCCGCTGTAAACCCGCGCAGCTCCATCACGGCGACGCAGAGCGCATCACCAAGGGCAAGAGAGAGGGTTGTTGAGGTTGTTGGCGCGAGATTATTCGGACAGGCTTCTTCGGCTTCTGGCAGAATAAGCGCAATATCAACGCTCTTCGCTAAGGTCGAATTTGGCGTAGATGTGATGGCTAAAGCGGTGTTACCGTGGCTTTTGGCATAGCTCATCACGCTATTTACCTCGCTGCTTTCGCCGCTATTTGATAAGCCTAATACGAGCGAGTCTGGGCGTATCATGCCGAGATCACCGTGAGCGGCTTCGGAAGGATGAAGAAAAAATGCTGGCGTGCCTGTCGACGCGAAACTCGCTGCGATTTTACGGCCGATATGGCCCGATTTTCCGATGCCCACGACGATAACATGGCCATCGCACGCATGAATGGATTTCACCGTGCGTTCAAAGCTCGAGCCTAATGAAGCCTCAAGCGCTTCAAGACCTATAATTTCGCGACGAATAACGTCACGTCCAATGGTCAGGCTATCGCGTGTCTTAGTCATAATCGAAAGACTTAGCCTTATGTAAGCGGTGTGTCATCCTATGAAGTTCGCATGAAACGTGAAATTGACGCCATACACTGCACAGAGATTGATATTAGTTTTATTGCCTGATCTAAGGTATTGAAATATATATTAGAATATAATTTCTCATAATATACATTATGCGATTAATGTGTATAACCAGCCCCATAGTCGTCCTATATAGGCTGTCGTGGCGTTTATTGTCTTCCCCCATAGTCTTTAAACCCAAACGACTTTAATCACAGCCCATCTTGGAGTCTGCAAAATATCGCTTTGGGCAAGTTAGGACAGCCCGCAGGGTCGGCTCTCACGACGGAGTACCGAAAAAGAAAATGTTTTACGCAGACCAAAGTGGATTGAGCTAAAGCTCATTCCACCCCTCGTTGATTGATTTGAAATCAATCAACCCCCGCATTTGGCTTCCGCCAATTGCTAGGCCCTGCGGCGGTGCTTACGGAAAACGGCCGTACTGAAATGCCCCCGTTTCAGAGGGTGCAGCTCTCGCTCTCCGGCTCCGATAAAATGGCGTTACCCACCTCACCTAAGCACACCGCCTCTCGATACAGAATAGATAACGCGTCTATCTCGTCCCATGTCCGAAAGAACCCATGTAATATGCGGGAAAAAATAGAACTCTGGAGCGAGTTTTTTCAATTTTTTATAAGCGTTTGAAGCTGTTCACTAAATTCAGCCTTATTAGCCGCGAAAAACGAGGACGGAATAGCAAGTTCTCACAATTTCCCTAGCCATATATCGAGAGCCTCTTCATTCGGCCATCCCGCCCAATATTGGAGATTACCCGATTGAACAACGGCGGCCCTACCCTGTGCGGTCGTCTCAAGCACTTTCCAACTTGTTTCGAGATGTTCACTCCAAATTTGAAGTGCGCCGCCTTTTGCGAGCGGTAGCGGTGAATCTTCTCGCAGCGTATCAATGGCCGTGACCTTAATTCCGTCCAGATTTGGCGGAAGGTTTGGCGGAATTTGGAAATCTTCCGTTCTGGAGCCTGTGCGCGGACCAATAATGATGGTTCCCTTAAAGTTTTGCATGGCAGTTTTAAGGGCATCGGACCAAGTGAATAACCCCGGTATGAAGACCGCTTTTCGATCCCCAAAATCGGATGTGTTCAACGGAAGAATATCAATTTTTCGATAACCCTGCTTTCGCAACCCTCTATAAATATCTAAAACTAAACGAAAATAGTCGAAATTTTTATCTTGAGGCTGAACCTCCCACGCCCATTGCGAAGGATAGTCAAAGATAATGGCGACGTCGGACTCCTTTTCCTTAGGTCTCTCATATGTCTCTAGCTCGGATGCGAGCGCTCTCACCCTATGCCCTGCGTCAGAATATTCGCCATCAGGCCTAAGAAGGCCCGCATGATTTTGCTCTTGCCCGAAGGGTAATTGCCGCCAGCGGAAGAAACACACGACTTCTGCGCCGTGATCAAAGGCGTCGAGGCTCCATTGACGAACTTGACCTGATTTGGGTGTTGGGTTGTGCGGCGCCCAATTCACGGGTCCGGGTTGCTGTTCCATGACCCACCATCGGCCTCTTCCGACGGCGCGGTAGAGGTCATGATGAAAGGCTTGGAAATCCGCATCCCCTACTCGCGCATGTTCCCGTCGAAACAGCTCATCGCTGTCAGAGCGGTCTTCAAGAAAGCCAAGTGGGTAACTATCCCATGTCGCGATATCTAAATCATCTCCGACAGCGAAGTGATCAAAATCCGTAATCCGCCCCATATAATTATGGAGCAAATCGGCCTGTGTTAACTCCCGCAAGACATCCACTTGCGCTTTGTTAAAGGCCACAACTTGGTCAGAGGCAAAGAGGCGGAAATCCATGGCATGGGCAGGGTGGGGTTCCGTGACTGTTAGGTTTGGCAAGCCGATTTGGTCAAATCGGTTATATTCCATCGACCAGAATACGGTCCCCCATCGGGTATTCAGCGCATCAATGGACTCATATTTATTGGCTAGCCAAAGACGGAATGCTCCTAATGCCGTCGGGCTATAAGATAATGTCGTGTCGTGACAGCCAAATTCATTATCAATCTGCCACGCTTTTATGGCGGGATGTTGCCCATAACGCTCACCCAAAATGCGGACGATGCGTTTACATTCTTCGCAGTAGCCAAGATGAGAAAAATCATAATGCCGCCGAGAACCAAAGCCTCGCTCGCGTCCATAGACGTCCCATGCGAGCATATCAGGATGTTTATCCACCATCCACCGCGGCGGCGTTGCGGTCGGCGTACACATAATAATTTTAAGGCCAACTTCGGCGAGCGTATCTATCGCGCGGTCAAGCCAGCCCAAGGTCAGGCGGTTAGGCGCGGGCTCCATACGGCTCCACGCAAACTCCCCTATTCGCACCCAAGATAATCCCATCTCGACCATTCTGCGGGCGTTATCTGCCCATTGGGTTTCAGGCCAATGTTCAGGATAATAGCAAACGCCAAGTTCGGGCCTACCGCTCATTGCAGCGCTCGTTGCAGAATACTCGGGTCAACGTTCCCGCCAGAGAGTATAACTGCAACAGTTTTGACGTCATCAGGTAAGTTACCCGCAAGGACGGCTGCCATAGCCGCTGCGCCGCCGGGTTCTAACGTTACGCCGAGTTCCTCATGTGCCACCTTTATTGCATAGAGACATTCGTCATCACTCACGGTGAAAACATCGCTTAGTGACTTGGAATTTATCGGCCATGTCAGCTCTCCCGGTTGGGGCGTTAGGATAGCGTCACAGAGGCTCGGCGGTGTTGCCGAGAGCTTTGTTCGCACCCCTGCCCTTAAACTCATTTGATGGTCATTATAATCTTCGGGTTCTGCGCCAAAAATACGGGTCCTGGGAGAGAGTTGTGCGAGCGCCAATGAGATACCGGCGCACATCCCGCCGCCGCCTAAACAGGTAATCATCGCATCAAACTCAGGCTCGGCTTCCGCCAGCTCAATCCCAATTGTGCCCTGCCCTGCGATGACGAATGGATCATCAAAGCTTGGCACAAGTGTGCGTCCGTCTCGTTTTGCAATTTCGGCGGCGATATCCTCGCGGCTCTCGGTATTACGGTCATAGCTTACAATGGTCGCGCCATCCACCAAAACTCCATCGGTTTTCACTTTTGGCGCATCCGCTGGCATAACGATAATGGCATCCATTCCGAGTTCTTTAGCTGCGCAGGAAACTCCCTGCGCATGATTGCCAGAGGAAAAGGCCACTACGCCTCGTGCGCGCTCTGCTGCTGTCATGGCCGATAAACGGTTAAAAGCGCCGCGATATTTGAATGCATTTTTCTTCTGCAGGCATTCAGCTTTGAACCAAATCTGCTTCCCAAAACGTTTATTGAGCTTATCCGAGCTTAAAAGCGGGGTTTTTACGGCATGCCCCTCTAATCGCCGCGCTGCGGCGAGGACATCTGCATAGCTTGGCGGATGACTCATCTTAGGTCCTTTGTTGACGCTGTCTTGGAATAATGAAAATACGGCAGGCAACAAGTTAAAACAACGACCTCGGGGAGATGCCCATGCTAGGCCTCATGATGAAACACGAGCTCATGATCAGCGATCTGATTGAGCACGCAGCGGTTGTCCATAAAGACCGTGAGATTTACACACTCAATACAGACATGACAGAGCATCGATATACGTGGTCAGCCTGTGCCGTCCGTGTTCGCAAATTAGCCAATGCCCTCCTCACGGCGGGCGTGGAAAAAGGTGACCGTATCGCGACAATTGCGTGGAATAATTTCCGTCACATTGAAATCTATTACGCGGTAAGTTCCATTGGTGCTGTTGTGCACACAATTAATCCGCGCCTAAAGCCTGAACAGATTGCTTGGATGGTCAATCATGCCGAAGATAAATTCGTCATGTTTGACACGACCTTTGCGCCGATCATCAATGGTGTTGGCGGGTTTTGTCCGTCTGTTGAAAAATGGGTGTGCTTAACGGACGCAGCAGGCTTGCCCGAGATGAAGGTGGACACTCAAGATTATGAGAGCCTTATAGAGGGTCATTCCGAAGATATCACGTGGGAACGTTTTGATGAAAATACGGCCTGTACGCTTTGCTATACATCAGGGACAACAGGCGATCCGAAAGGTGTATTATATTCCCACCGCTCTACAATCCTCCATGCCATGGCAGGCTGTTTCCAAGATGTAATTGGCGGCGGATCAAATGATACCATTTTAGCCGTCGTACCCATGTTTCATGTTTCGGCTTGGGGTCTTGTTTATTCAGCCGCCATGGTCGGCGCGAAACTCGTCATGCCGGGTCCCGGATTAGACGGTGCGAACCTCACCAAAATGATCAACCAAGAGGGCGTGACTTTGATGGCCGGCGTGCCAACCGTTTGGTTAGGCATTTATAATTACTTAAAAGCGGAAGGCCTGAGCGTGCCAACCGTCAAGAAAGCTCTCGTTGGCGGCTCAGCCCTCCCTGAAAGCTTATTGCGCGCCTATGAATTAGACCTTGGCATTCCAATGCAGCAAGGTTGGGGCATGACCGAAACATCGCCATTGGGGACAACCTATTGCCCCTACCCTGGTGATGATATGTCTGACTATGAAGCCACTGTTCAAGACAAGCTTTATGCTGGCCGCAGAATTTTTGGCGTTGATATGCGTATCGTGGATGATGAAGGGAATATCCTTCCGCAAGACGGCGAAGCTTCAGGACATCTACATGTCCGCGGACCAT
>CAYWSI010000013.1:0-23047 GCA_964460585.1 uncultured Algimonas sp. | reverse complement strand
GGTACTTTGTCTTAAGGCACGGGAGAGTAGGTCGCCGCCCGGTTTATACAAAACATGAAATTATCCTCCTTATTTAAACACAAAATGCCCTATTGGTTTGCCAATGGGGCATTTTGCGTTTTAACGCGGTAAAATTTCTAAAAAGAACTCAACCATAACACGCTTTACGAGCTTTTTATCGAGATTGCGCTTTTCCCGCGTGTTTTTCTATATTACGCCAAATTGATAGCTTAAAAAAATCGTCCATTCATTCGACAGTATTGGCCTATGTCCCTCAAATTACATTTTCTAGCCTTAGCGCCCTGCCTGCTTTTTTTAGCGGCTTGTACCTCAGGCCAATCAGCTGAGCTGACAACTGACCTCCCGCCGCAGCCTCCTATGTGGGTCGTGAGTGATGCCGATTCAGAAATCACGCTCTATCCAACCTTTCATATCCTTCCAGCCGAAATTGAATGGAAGTCTGAAGAACTACTGAAACGATTGGCGGATGCAGATGAGGTTTGGTTTGAAATCATGCCCGGGTCGGAGAATGATCCCTCTCTACAGCAGTCCATGATACAGCTTGGCTTTTACCCCGGAAGTTCATTGTCCTCTCAGTTAACGCCGCCCGAAGTTGAGGCTTTAGAAAAAGCCGTTTCCGTTTTGGGCATGTCTGTGGAGGATGTCAATTCTATGCAGCCATGGCTTGTCTCTACCCTTATCAGTGCCGGCGCTTTAGTATCTGCTGGGTTCGACCCCGCAGCTGGCGTTGAGACGCAGCTTTACCCTATGGTTAAAGGTAAAAAACTCCGCGCATTAGAAACAGCGAAAGCACAAATGCAAATGCTCGCGTCTATTCCTGAAGCGGCGCAAATGACAATGTTGCGCGAAACTTTGGAGGACCTTGATGAAGGGATCGAGGAGTTAAAAGAGGTTGCGCAGGATTGGGCAGTTGGAGATGTTGATGATATCGAGGATGGTCTGCTTGATGAGATGAAAGCCGATATGCCTATAGTCTATGATGCACTTATAAAGGTCCGGAATGAGAATTGGGTTGTCCAAATTGAGGATGAGTTAAAGGGCTCTGGAACAGACTTCATCGCGGTTGGGGCAGGCCATTTGGTAGGGGAAGATGGGGTTCCTGCGATGCTAAAAGCGAAAGGCTATTCGGTAAAAAGACTTTAGCCCTTCAGGATTAGCCTTTCTATAATTCCCGAAAATTTGGATCCGTAACATGATTGCAAATCCAAAAGATGGCGCACTTTCCACAGTACTGGCCGCTTTTGCGGCTTTGCCCACTCATAAGCATTTATCTGCCCTCATTGAGGATAGCCATGCTGCTGAAGCACGCGGTTATTTCAAGCCTAGTGAGGACGAGCGTTTGCGCGAAACTTATACGCGATATTTAGCTATCCGGTCAGCTTTATGGGAGGTTATTCAATCTCTTCCGATGCCTGCGAAACAAGTACAACGCGATCCTCAATCTGCGACGCAGACGGATTGGCGCGGTTTTTCGATTGCATTTTGCGCGGCCGAAATCATTGTTCGTACGGGTGAGCATCTTATTGACCTTGCGCGTGAACGTCCTCTTGTTTGGAGGAAGTTGGACGAAGCCGACAAAAGATATGATTTAAAGCGTAAGAGCTTTACGCGACTCTACCGTCAATTAACCTCGGCCTATCTGATGCGCGGCTTTTACCGCGCATGTGAGACCTATAATACGCACCTAGACAAGGTCGACTCTGCGGCTCCGCCAGAGATTTCTCATATTCTCGAAAGTTTAAAATTGCCGACTGTGTCTCGCGGGAAGCATTTGCTTCGATATCGGCGCTTTTTTCGACATTCTATTAAACGACGACAAATGTCGGCTGGGAAGAACATTATATTTTCAGTCTTTGAAATGATGGGCTCGGACATTGCGGATCTTAAAATCCCTTTTGTCAAACCACCCCGCGCTCCTAAACGGGTTGCTTCTGAAACGATAGAAAGTGTCCGTAAAATTCTTAGGCCAGGGGACGTCTTCGTCACGCGCCATGATGACGCGATGAGTAACGTGTTTTTACCTGGGTTCTGGCCGCATTCCGCTTTATGGCTTGGTGCAAAGGACGCCGATATTTTAGAGGCAAAAAAGGATGGTGTCTTACTCAGGCAGATTGAAGAGACGCTGCAAGTTGATGCCTTTACAATCATAAGGCCTAAACTCGGTTCCTCAGATATAACGACGGCTCTTTCGCGGGCACGAAGTCATGTTGGAAAACTATATGACTTTATTTTTGATTTTCGTACGACGGATCGCCTCGTTTGTACGGAGGTTATATACCGAACCTATAATGCGATTGGCCCCATTGATTTTAAATTAATTGAACAGGCGGGCCGGCATTGCCTCTCGGCCGAAGAACTTTTGAATCAAGGGATTGGTAATGATTGGTTTGAGGTCGTCGCCCTTTATGGCGTAGGCGGAAATGAGATGCTCTTGGGCGAGGCGGCAAAGGTGCAACTCGCGCAGAGTTTCAAAAGCCGCTTCTAATCAGAGTTTTGATATAGCGCGAGCAATATTAACTCGCGCTTGTTGTTCTAAAGCGTTTTGAAAATGGGTCGTCATATAAATTTTGGATCGAGACAAAAAACCTTTCAAAATAGTTTTGCGTTTTGTGCGAAATATTAGTTTCGGAATACGTTTATATTCGCGGCGAATATTGTCTTCAAATTCGTCATAAATATGTGGCTGAGTTCCAAGAATGGATAAATCAATATCGAGCATATAGCGCTGATCTAAATCCTTTGGAGTGGAGTGAGATTTCGTGGCTAAGATATGGTCTTTCACCCGTTCTATGACAGGGCTGGCGGCACCGCACTCCGTGAGCCAGTCTACGGCCCATTTTGCACTATCTTCTTCATTGGTCGTTGAAAAAGGTTGATACACCGCGTCATGAAACCAAAGCGCCATTTCTATCTCTTGCGGGCGCTCCGTTTCCGACTTCACACCATCCAAATGCTTTAGGCAGGCCGCGATATGGTCTAAGGTGTGATAAGCTCTGTGACGCTCGGCATGAGCTTTGATAAGCTTATCAAATATCTCCTCATCACTCGTAATGTCTAAGCTCTCGCAAAGATTTTTCCAACGCGATTGGTTACAGATATCCAAAGCATTCATCATCATTTCGGTAAAAGGAAATGTCCGCTTAACGCTGCGATGGGTTCTTCCATATTATCTTGCCAAGCCCTGACCCGTACATTGGCTACCCGAGAGCCTTCCTTGAAAATATCCGCTCGCGCAAAGGTTTCTATCGGTTTACCGCGCCGTAAATAATCTATATTCACGCCAATGGGTTTCGACAGAGGTAAGTCGGGCGCACGCCGCTGTAGTTCAGCCATGGCACAAACCTCCATAAACCCGCCAATCGCTCCGCCATGCAAAGCGGGCAGCGTCGGGTTCCCGATATTGCCTTTTTGGTAGGGCAAAATCAGCAGTAATTTATCCTCGGAAAAATCAACTTTGATACCGAGTGTTTTTGCATATGGTACCCCCTTGATAAGGCGATCGGCTAACTCTGGGATCATGACACGCCTCCAGTTTTTGAGCCCATCTCATCGGGCAATTTATGAACAGGCCCCGTTAACATGAAGGCAGCTTGGGCTGTCGCGACAGGATCACCCGGATCGCCGTCATGGGCTATGGCCCGAATAAAGGCCACATGACGCGTTGTTTTGTAACATTCAGCTTCGGCTAAAATGGTTTTTCCGGGTTCGGCAGACCGTTGATAATCGATGCGTAAAGAAAGTGTTGCGAGCTGGGCCAATCCGTCAAAGCCTGCGATGGCGGCCAAGCCGCAGGCTTGATCTAAAAGGGTTGTCACTGCCCCGCCTGCGATAACACGAGACTTTGGGTTCCCAATGAGTGCGACATTATAGGGTAGAGATAATGTGGCGATGCCAGTGTCAATCGCAACGAATTTCATTCCAAGCTCGCGGGCATGGGGAGTGCCGTCTACGAGGGCAGGGCCAAGCTCCCATAGTTTTTCAATAAAACTACTCATAAGGCGTCATATACCGTATCAATGAGCGCCCGCGGACGTAGATCACCTAAAAGACTATTGCGTTGTCGGTTCATCACATAGGCTCCATGCAATCCGCTGGATGGGTCTGCAAAGACACAAGAGCCGCCCCAACCACTATGACCGAGTGCCTCTGGATTTGGGCCGTAGAAATAATTCGGACCATTGCGCATCATGCCCGCTGCAAAATCTATCTCGAAGGGTAAGACAAGATTTTGTCCGCTTATGCGGGATTTAGACAGGGCGGCCTGTGTGTCTTCGGATAAAATTGGGACATCTCCAATT
The DNA here is from genome assembly GCA_964460585.1 of uncultured Algimonas sp. Taxonomy (GTDB): domain Bacteria; phylum Pseudomonadota; class Alphaproteobacteria; order Caulobacterales; family Maricaulaceae; genus Litorimonas. The sequence goes on along the minus strand of CAYWSI010000013.1, from coordinate 18,728 downwards.
CTCCCGTCCACACCAGCTTGCATTAATTGCGCGAGCCCGCGTGCAGTCGCATGGCAATTCGAACCCGCAAGTTCGGTTTCTCGCCACGCCGCTGCGCCTTTACCGCCCGGCGCTGACCAAGGCTTTAAAAAAGCCCAGCGGGTTGCCTCAGTAATTTCCCCCATATCGGCGAGGGCTTTAGGCTTTTGCATTTGCGCGCACCGCTCATGTTCTGATGGCGGCAATCCAATCCAGACATCGGCCCCAGCCGCTTGGCATAGCTCCTCGCGCAAAATACGTCCTAAACTGCGCTGGTCAGTATCGGCCCGCCGCGCAATTTCTCCTGCGAGGAAACCATAAGTCACTGGATGATATCCTGACGCGCTACCCGGCGTGAAGATGGGTGATTGCTGTTCCAACTGTGCGGTCGTCTTCTCCCAATCAAACCAATCTTTGGGTGTCCAGTCTGGATTTGTAATACCGGATAATCCAGCTTGATGACTCATGAGCTGGCCAATCGTTAGCTCTTCTTTTCCAGCCTGCGCAAATTCAGGCCAAATTGTTGCAACAAGTTGGTCATATCCAATTCTGTCTTGTTCCACGAGCCAAGCAATCACGAGGGCGGCCGCGGCTTTCCCTGAGGAGAAGACCGCAAATAATGTGTTTTCATTGACGGCCTGTGTGCGGTGGCGGTCGGTCCACCCGGCCCCAATATCAATAAGGGTTTGTCCATTTTGCATCACGCAGAACTGAAAGCCTAATTCCTCATGCTCTGTGTAATTCTTTTCAATGGTGGAACGCAGCGCCTCAAATTTTGAGGGGAGGTGACCATAAATAGGATATTCGCTCATGAGCGCAGTTCTAACGCAATCGCGTCATTTATAAAGGCTTGCATTCTGACGAGCGGCAATTCACCTGCGTCCAGGGCGTCTGCGGCCCGCATGAGCTCAAAAATAGCCGCCACTGATTTCGCTAGAGCCCTGCTGGGCGGCTCGCCTAACAAACGCCGTCCTAAAAATAAGGCGGCTAAGCTGTCTCCCCCGCCATGTGGGACAGAATCGAATTTTGTGTGGCTGACTTGCCAGCGGTTTTGCCCCGCCTGCCAGACAGCCCCAATATTATCGCCGTCTAAGACAGAGGTAATCAATAAATTCGGCAAATCCGCCAGACGCGCCTGAATGAACTCTAATTCCCACATATTTGGTGTAATAAAATCGGCTTTCGGTATGAGATGGTCAATTATAGCGGCAGCCCGCTCCTCTGATATATAGAGTTTGCCATGGTCGCCCATAACGGGGTCCACGGCGATGAGGGCTTTGGGGTTACGGTTTTTTACCTCATCAATAATCTCTACACCTAAATCAATATGGGCTGTCTCGCCCATATATCCCGTCAGCACTGCATCAAATTTAATGTTCTGAGCGAGAACGCCTGCCCAAATGTCCCGTAACATGGCTATATCTGTCGGCCCGCCGCCCGGCGTTCCCCATCCCGGATGCCGACCCATTAAGGTCGTTGGCAGGACGACTGTCTCTATGCCGAGCCTTTGCAGGCAGAAGCTTGCGGCACTTGCCCCGACGCGTGAACTTGCGACGGTAGAGCTTAGGATAAGAGTTTTCGGAATTGCGGTGGTCACACCTCACCTTTGACGATAAGTTTGCCGAAAAGCAATATCTCAGAAAATGAAGGACGAATCATGCTGACAATTTGGCACAATCCGCGGTGCAGGAAATCCAGAGAGACATTGGCTTTGATTGAGACGGAGGGGGTGGGTGTTAATATCCGTAGATATTTGGATGATGCGCCTAGCCGTGAAGAAATTTTCGAAATTTTGTCACAGCTTGGTTTTGACCACCCCCGTTTGCTTATGCGGCGCGGGGAGAAAACCTATAAGGAATTGGCGTTAAAATCGGAAGAATCAGTTGAAAAACTTGTTCAATTTATGACCGAAAACCCCATTTTAATCGAACGTCCCATCGTCTCCAATGGTATAAAAGCTATTATTGGCCGTCCGCCAGAGAGCGTAAAAACGCTGTTTTGATGCATTTTACAGACATAAATCAAAGAAGATGCATTCTTCTGACATGAAAATGCCGCGCCTAAACCCCTTGTTAAGCAAGTTCCTTCATTCCCTAGATTAACCATGATGGGAAAACACATGTTTCCCATGTTTGAATTCGGGGGACGAAATGCGTCTGGGAACTTTAACATTGTCGGCAACACTGTCGGCGGCACTCCTATCGGGCTGTTCTTTTATTGGCGGCCAAAATTCTCAATTTGACAACCCTTTTGCTAATCAAAAAGCGGCTCAATATGGTCAATATGCTCAGCAAGGCGCGAGTCAGCGGTGCCAGATAGCTTCTCCGCGTCAACCTATTCCGCGCGGATGTCGTCCAGAACAGGTCACAATCGGTACATATAATCAATCCCCGCAAGGCGGCACTTATGGCGCGCAAGGCGGTTTCCCGCAACAACCACAATTTGGTCAGCCTCAATATACAAGCGGCGCTTATGGTAGTGCGGTCGGGCAATCACCTGCTTTGTCGCATAACACAGCCGGCCCAAAGAAACGCAAGCCGAAACTTCGCGGGTCTTTATCTCTGGGCCTCGAGAAAAGTATTGATGGCGACTTACTAGAATTTGATGTTCGTGATGATTTGAGCCCAGCGGGCAGCTATAACCCTCAAGATTTTAATCAAGGCAGCACATCAGGGTCTCAGGCGACTGGAGCAATCACAACAACGAGATATACAGCGAATGATTTGGATGCGGCGAATATTTTTGCGCCGAATGCATTTGAAAGCGCCTCGACTCCAGACATTTCATTTGAGGATGCGTGGTCCACGCCTGTCAGTCTTAAAGCGGGTTTAGAGTATATTATAGATGATAAGACGACGATTTTCGCAAATGGTGGCTATACGCATGCTGATGGTGAAGAATTAGATGTCTCAACTGTCACTGCGACGCTTTATCAACAAGTCTCTACGCAGGGTTTTAGTCCGGTTGTCGACGCTGCAGGCAATGCTATTCCTGGAGCCTTTGCGACTAACGGGGCACCAATCGTCAACACGACATTTATACCAAATCAAGAAATTGCCAATTTCGCATATAATTTTTCAGATCTCGAACGTTACGATCTAGAAGTCGGCGCCCGCAGATATTTCAGCCCAATTAATAAGGCAGATGGTTATCGTAGCATAACACCCTTTGTTGGGGCCTCAGTTGGGGTGTCGCGAGTCAATGCTGTCGATTTCACGACAAGCCAGACCCAGGCCTCTTTTTCTCAAGCTTTTGCAGCTGGGTCGACAGAAGGTACGAGTTTCGATGTACCATCGGATGGAACATCGACCCGACTATATGATTCAGACTGGCTCGTTCAAGGGCAGTTAAATGTCGGAGCTGAATGGCAGATCACGCCTGGTTTCGCCCTTGCGGCTGAGACGGGGCTCCGGTTCCAAGATAGCCGAGATTATGAAGATTTCACAAATGCCGCCGGCGATTTCGTTGAAGGTCCTAGCGGAGATGTGAATATTTCGATCCCATTAACATTGCGGGGATCGGTCAATTTTTAGACCTCTAAAAAAAATTAGGTGGCGTTAACCAAGCAAAGACTTGGAATTATTAAGAGTTTGTTTCCAGTTTGGGAACGTTTTTTTAAGCATCTTCTGTTTTAAGATGAAACAGAAGTTATTCGAAACTAAGAGAAGGAGGCCGATATGCGGCTTGCAGCTTGCGCTTTATCAGCGGTTTTATTGTCGGGTTGCTCGTGGTTGGGCACAGGCGGTCAAAGTAATGGATTTGGAACATCGGGCGGGGCTTATGGCGCCAATTGTGCCCCTGTTCAATCAGCGTCATACGGTCAGTATGGACAACAATTTGGTCAGTATGGTCAAGTAGCCTCCCACGGCGGCGGATTTGGATTTGATCCCTCTTGTGCGGGTGGATCTTATGGCGTTGCTCAAGGGTATGGCGCTCAGGGCTTTGGACAAGGTGGATTTGGCCAAGCAGGATTTGGACAGGGCGGCTTTGGAGCTGGCGCTGGTCAAGGCGGCTTTGGAGCTGGCGTTGGTCAAGCAGGATTTGGACAAGGTGGCTTTGGTCAAGGCGGCTTTGGAGCTGGCGTTGGTCAAGCAGGATTTGGACAAGGTGGCTTTGGTCAAGGCGGCTTTGGAGCCGGCGCTGGTCAAGCAGGTTTTGGTCAGGCAGGCTTTGGCCAAGCTGGATTTGGCCAAGCAGGATTTGGTCAAGGCGGTTTTGGACAGGGCGTTGTAGCCCCAGGCCTAGCGGCTCAGGGCATTGGCGGCGGATTTGGTGGTAACACAGCCTTCGCAAATGGCGGCGTAACGACATTAGGCGCAGGGGCTCCATTTGGTGCCTCAACCTTCGGCGGAAATGTTGTCGGAACACAATTTGACAACGGCCAATTCGTGAACGGTGCAGCTGTACAAAATGTAGTTGGCGCACCAATTTTTGTCCCACAACCTTTTGCAGCACCATTCGGTGTACCACAGCTTCGCGGCGTTGGAGCCGCATTACCATTTGGTTTTGAAGTGTTCGGCGGTACAGAGTTTGATATTGATGGCACTGCCTTTAACGGCAGAGAGCGTAGCCCGTCCGATCCAGGTAACGGCGGTCCTAGCACAGGCGTCGCAGGCGAGTTCAGCGATGCTGACTTTGATGATGTCTTCTCTGACGGATATACATTTGGCGGCGCAGCCACATATGATATTTCACGAAACACAACACTGATTGCCTCAGGTGCTTTCTCTAACAAGAACGGTCGAACTGTAGATTCAGGATCATTCCAATCTGGAACATTTACGACGACACCACCAGATTTGGCTAACTTTACGCCGGATATTGGGTCTGTTGATCGCGATCTTGAAGCGAGCTTCTCAGATTTAGAACAGTACACGCTTGAGGCTGGTGTGCGTCAATATGTTGGAAATGGTTTCGGCCTACGCCCATATGTTGGTGCAACGGGTGGTTTCACATATAATAATGATGTTGATATTACGCAGACCTTTACAGATACAGGCGAAGTTTTCTCACCAACAACTGAATTTATCGACAGTGGATGGCGTCCAACTGCCGCTGGTATCGTGGGTGCAGAATTGGCCGTTGGGCCGCGCGCAGCGATTGGTGTTGAAACCGGTATTCGCTGGCGTGATGGTCTAAAGGGCGATATCGTGAACAACGATGATCGTTTCTCCATTCCGCTTAACTTACGCGGACGCCTCGCATTCTAAGTTAATTGCGATATAGAGTTTTTAAACCCGGCCCTTGTGGTCGGGTTTTTTATTGGTTGAGATGAATATCTATGGTTGGGATGACTTTGCACGAGCAGGTAAGAAATTTATATTTATTTAACTACAGGTTTTCATCTCACCCTAAACTTAATGCTATAGGAACACCCCAGAATGTTGAGGGTCGGATACGAAGAATACTTCGGTGCACCTCTCAAGTCATGAAATTCTGGGTACTAGGTGATGCCTTTTAGTGTGAGAATGAAAATGGCGTGTTAAAAGCATGCCATGGGCGTTCTGGCCCTGCATTTGCAAAGCTACCCTTCAAGAGACCGGAACATCTTGGTAATTGTGCCAATCCGGAACATATAGGGTGATACTATGCGTATTCTTATGCTCGGAGTAGCGGCTGTCGCTTTGTCGGGATGTTCTTTCCTCGGCCTTGGCGGAAATAAAGCCAACACAAATTATACTAACCCAACAGGGTATTATGGGCAGAATGTAGCTCAAAAGCCTGTGGCCAACACACGTTGCCATTCTGGAAACTGCCTCTCGCGTTGGAATATTGAAGGCGGCATTGGAGCGTCATTCCAGGCTGGGAACAATGTTCTTACGTCTAGCCGCGTAAACCCAGACCCGAATAGCGATTTTAACTCAGTCTCCTTTAGTGATGCTTATGACCCAGGCTTTCGCGCTGAATTGGGTGGATCATATGCATTGGCACCAAATACGAAAGTCACGCTTTTCGGCCATTATGAAGAAGCTAACTCTGATGGCGTTCAGAATTTGGGAACCATTGGCGGTGAAACCCTGACAGGTCGTTTAACGGATTACCAAGCTTTTGGTGGTGAGATTGGTCTTCGTCAGTATTTCCGGCCTGTAAATGGCTTGATTGTCAAAAGCGTCCGTCCCTATGTAGAAGGACGTCTTGGTGCGAGCCGGGTAGATGATATTGCTCTAAGAGACTCTGACCTTGGCGGGACACAATTTAGTGCAACTGATATCGGTTTATATGAAAATAGCTGGGTGCCAACCGCTGCTGGTCTTGTCGGGATTGAAACGCCTATAGCAAGATATACAACTATCGGCCTCGAAACAGGTCTACGGTATCAAGGTGGATTAGAGTCTGATACGTCAGTGCTATCAGCTGGATCGCCATTGGGTGGTTTGAATAATAATAATTCACGCCTGTCTATCCCGCTTACATTAAGAGGCCGCTACCGCTTCTAATTAATTCTCTCTATTTAAGGGGTTAAATAGGGATATACCCGCCGAGCCTGTTGCGTCATGCGACACGGGTCGGTGGGTTTTTTTATGGCACAGGTACGGGAGCGGGTAGGGATTGCGCAAGACGCTGTTTCTCTTCAAAGATAAAACGTTGAATTTGTTTTTCCAAAATATCAAGCGGTAGTCCGCCATTGGAAAGAACAGCATCATGGAATTTTCTTATATCAAAAGCCTCGCCCAATTCGGCTTTGGCTTGCCCCCGGAGTTCGAGAATTTTTAGCTCTCCAATTTTATAAGCCAGCGCTTGACCCGGCCAGCTAATATATCTTTGAACTTCGGTTTTGATATTATGGGGAGCTAGGGCTGAATTTTCTAAAAAACAGGCTTCGGCTTCCTCCCGGGTCCACCCTTTCCAATGTAGGCCTGTATCAACCACGAGACGGCAGGCCCGCCACATCTCATAGGAGAGCTGTCCAAATTTTTCATAAGGCGTTGTATAAATGCCCATTTCACCGGCTAATTTTTCGGCATAAAGCCCCCAGCCTTCACCAAAGGCGTTAGGATAGAGACTTTTTCGGAATTTTGGCAAGCCCTTTAATTCCTGCCCAATCGCAATTTGCATGTGGTGCCCCGGCACGCCCTCATGGGCTGTTAGGGCAGGAAGGTTGTAGAGCGGCCGATTTGGTAAATTATAGGTGTTGACCACATAATTTCCAGCCTGTCCGCGCTCTGGGTTTCCACTGAAATAGCGGCCCGTCGTGTAGGTTTTTTCTATCTCTTTTGGAACCGGAATAACGCCATATGATAATCTGGGAAGTGTCTCGAAATATTGAGGCATTTTCCCATCAATTTGTTTTGCGATAAAACTGGCATGCATCAGGAGTTCTTTACGGCTCTTGGCGTAAAATTGCGGGTCAGTCCGTAGGAAGTTTAAGAATTCTGCAAAACTGCCTTCAAATCCGATTTCTGCGATAATGGCGTCCATCTCACCGCGTATTCTTTCAACTTCGGATAAGCCTAAGGCGTGAACTTCATCTGGGCTGATGTTTAATGTCGTGAAGTATCTGGTGACAGCCCGATAATATTCGCGCTCGGTTTCGCTGGACCCTAATCCTGCTGTTTTCCGCGCGGCCGTCGCATATTCATCGCGCATGAATTTGGATAAATCTTTATATGAGGGCAAGACGGCGCTCTCTAGTGCAGCTTTCCCGAGACCTTCTAGGCGGGTTTTATCTTCGTCAGAAAAATTATCTGGGAACTTTGTAAATGGTGCAAATAATGGATGCTCAGAAACGGAGGCTTCAGCCATGCCGTCAATCATTTCTCGAATGCCTGGAAGTATCTCAGTGCTCGCCGTGAAATTTGTTTTTATCCCGCGGCGCATATTCTCTTTCGCCTGAGCAAAGAACCGAGGTAATCGCGTGAGGCGCGCTGCATAGGCCTCATAGTCTTCAGGTGTTTTGAAACTGGTTTGCCGTATAATGAAAGATAATTGATTGAAGAATCCGCTATCATTTGTGAACGGGACGCGGGCTGTATCAAAAGGTGCAAGTCGTTGTCGTTGGGTCAGTACAAACCCTAACAGATCATAATTTAGGCGTTCATTGGCTTGCATGGGAACAGCCGATAAAGCCGCATGCCGTGCTAAAAAGGCTGTTGTGACTGAATTTTGTTTTTCTGTAAATTCTGGCGAAATATCTGGGAGTTGTTTTAGCGCATCGCGATCACCTTCTTGACCTCGCCTGAAAATATCATGCTCAAGTTCCGTCTTTTCGAAATCTGAAATCAAGAGTGCGAGGGTATCCTGTTGTTCGCAGGCAGCTTGGCCATCTAACTCGATAACAGTTCCGCCTGGACAGGTGGCCGAGACATCAATTTGCGCAAAAGCGGATGTAGATGCGCATAACAACAGCGCTGTGAGAATATGGCGCATTATGTCGCTGCCTTTTCCATAAGTTTTGCCAAGGTTACATCCTTATCTGTGACGCCGCCAGCCTCATGGGTCGTCAGGGTGACATCAACGCGGTTATACACATTAAACCACTCTGGATGATGATCCATTTTGTCTGCAGCCATAGCGATACGCGTCATCCAACCAAAGGCTTGTGCAAAATCCTCAAAGCGAAAAACCTTTGTGATGAAGTCATCCCCTCCGGTCCATCCCTCTAGGGTATCAGCTACGTCTTTAGGGTCCAAAACTGTCATAACTTATCCACTCGCTTACCCTGCCTAACGCTTCTGGCGTGTTGTGGACAGGATTCCAAGTCCTCAGCATGCCATTTATAGAGCGGGTGCGCTCTTCTTAGACTCTATTCTAGATGATTATCCTTATGGCCACAATGGAGCTATAATTAAGGGGCGCGGTTACCATAAATCGCTTTATGGAGAGGCTTTCATCGCCGAATTGCCGTAAAATGACGACAGACTTGCCGTCGCTATGCCCAGCATTGTGGGATATAGGTAACCGTATGACCTCTGTATCTCATTTTTTCAAATGTCTCACCTTTGCAGCTCTGGCCCTTATCGTCGTGATGAGTTTACGGCCTTCGGTTTCGATTGGAGACGTGCCGAATATGGACAAGTTTGTGCATTTCGGCGCTTACGCTGTTTTGGCCTCTCTCGCGCGTTTGGGTTGGCCTAAACTATGGGGAGGGTGGATTTTTCTAGGTCTCGCTCTGTTTGGTATAGGTATTGAAATTGCGCAAGAGACCATGAATCTGGGTCGTACAGGCTCGCTCGCAGATACAGCCGCCAACCTTCTCGGCACGGTTTTCCCTCTCTTAATTTTTCATTTTTCCGGCCTCGGTATTCGCCGCTAGGTCATATTTATCCCTCAAGCGCATCCGCAACACCTGAAAGCGCGGCGGCGAAAACGGGGGCACTGAAATTTTCGAGATCATTTATGCCTTCGCCTATTCCCATATAATGGATAGGCAAAGCAAATTTATCTGAGAGGGCCACAAGGACGCCGCCTTTCGCTGTGCCGTCGAGTTTAGTCATAATCAGGCCTGTGACATCCGCCGTGTCTTTAAACACTTCTGTTTGCATAAGCGCATTTTGACCCACAGTCGCGTCAAGCACGAGGATAGAATGGTGCGGCGCGCTGGCATCTTGTTTGCGGATGACGCGAATGATTTTGGAGAGCTCATCCATAAGTTCTGTGCGGTTTTGCAAGCGGCCTGCCGTGTCAATCATCAGAATATCAACGTCTTCTTCCCGCGCGCGTTTAATGGCGTCAAAGACGAGGCCTGCGGCATCGGCATTTTGCTCTGCATTCATGACAGGCGCGCCGGCCCGCTCGCCCCAAATTGTAAGTTGTTCGACGGCGGCCGCGCGGAAGGTGTCGCCCGCCGCAATCAAAACCTTCTTGCCTTGGTTCGTATATTTATTTGCGATTTTACCTAGCGTCGTTGTTTTGCCCGATCCATTTACGCCGATAAATAACATGATTTGTGGCTTAGTCATGCCAAATACGATTGGCTTTTCAAGCGGTGTCAGAATGTCTGAAATCACATCTGCGAGCGCGATTTTGACTTCTAAATCCGTGACATCTTTATTGAATTTCGTCTCGCGTAAACGGTCCGTAACTTGAGAGGCGACGCCATAGCCAAGGTCAGACATGACAAGGATATCTTCCAATTCCTCAATGGCCGCTTCGTCTAATTTCCGTTTTGAGAAAGTAGCTTCAACCTGCTCCGTCATGCGGGAGGTAGATTTTCTGAGACCCGCCGTGATACGGCGCATGAAGCCACCTGCTGCAAGCGGTTCGGGCTCAGGGGCGACTTCCGGTAATCCAGCGGCGGCGCGGTCTGCAGCTTGCTTTTCTTTTGCGGCTTCTTCAGCTTCGCGTTCGGCAATCTCGCGAGAGGCCTGTTCTTCAGCGACACGTGCACGGCGTTCGGCTTCTTCGGCTTCGCGTTTTAGGCGCTCGGTTTCCGCTTTTTCTTTTTCTCTGGCTTCGGCCTCGATCCGTTCAGCTTCTAGGCGCTCACGTTCTAATTGCTCTGCTTCTAATCTTGCAGCTTCATCGGCTTTGCGCTGGGCTTCCGCTGCGAGGCGTTCGGCTTCTCGCGCTTCGGCTTCGGCGGCTTGTTTGGCTTTTAAGGCTTCGGCTTCCGCCTTGGATTTAGCTTGAGCAAGGGCGGCGTCTTCCTCGGCTTTAATGCGGGCGGCTTCTGCAGCTTCGGCCTCTTGGCGGGCTTTTTCCTCTGCGGCGCGTTTGGCTTCGGCTTCTGCGGCAAGGCGCTTTTCTTCAGCTTTTCGCGCAGCCTCTTCTTCGGCGCGTTTTTGGGCTTCCGCCTTGGCTCGCTCAGCTTCCTCTGCAGCTTCTTTTTCTTTGCGGATTTTTTCTTCGGCGAGTTGTTTTGCGCGGGCGACATCGCGCGCGGCTTGAATTTCAGCGAGGCGCTTTTCTTCTTGCTCGCGTTCCGCAATTTCTTCTGGGCTGAGACCTTGCGCCGCTTCATCTTGCTGACGAGCCGAGGCAAGTGCGGCGGCATTAATTGCCGCCATACGTTCGGCCATTTGCTCGTCAACACGTTGCTGTGCGGCGGCTTTGGCCGCAGCTTCTTCTGCGAGTTTTTCAGCTTTTGACTTAAAGCCGAGTTTGCTCAGAAAGCCTTTTTTTTTCTTTTTTTCAGCCAATGACCTGTCCTATCAAATGTTCAGGGGTTGCATTTGTAATGCGTACATCTGCCAAGCTACCTGCGGCAGCGGGATTGTCCACCTTAACCAATGAAAAATCTGGGAGTCGTCCTAACCCCGTTTCTTCGAAAAGCGCTGTGTCGCTATTGCCGATGCGTGTGCGCAAATGCTTTGTTTTTTCCAAAGCGCCCGCCTTGCGCAAAGCCTTCGCACGGGCTTTGACAATATTTCCGTTTATGGGCGGAATTTTTGCTGCGGGCGTGCCTTCGCGCGGAGAGAAGGGAAATACATGTAACCACGGAATACCGATCTCTGATATGATGCTCACTGAGTTCTCAAACATGGCGTCGGTTTCTGTCGGGAAGCCTGCGATAATATCTGCGCCAAATGTGAACTCTGGGCGTGCGGTTTTGAGCCGCTGGCATAAATCAATGGCCTCAGTGCGGCTATGGCGGCGTTTCATCCGTTTTAAAATCATATCATCACCAGCCTGTAAGGAGAGATGTAGGTAAGGGCTCATCCTTGGGTCGCTGACTAATAAATCAAAAAGGACGTCGTCTACTTCGGCTGGGTCGATAGAGGATAATCTGAGACGCGGTAGGTCAGGGACCAGTTTTAATATGCGCCGAACTAAATCGCCTAATGGCGGCGTGCCGGGTAGGTCAGTCCCCCAGCTTGAGAGGTCAACGCCTGTTAGCACCACTTCATTATAGCCTTGTGCAACGAGAGATTTGACGGACCTAACGACCTCGCCCGCTGGAACGGACCGGGCGTTTCCGCGGCCGTAAGGGATGATGCAGAATGTGCAGCGGTGATCACATCCATTTTGTACTTGTAAAAAAGCGCGGCTCCGCGATTGAGATTTAAGGTTCGGCGAATTTTCACTGCCCATAAATTGCGGGGCGGTGTCGCGTACGCTCATAATGTCATTGACCCGAATGCGCTCTGTTGGGGCGTCCGGTCCGAAACTCATGGGGTTCATTTTCTCATGATTGCCAAGGACTTGGTCTACTTCGGACATATCGGCGAACATATTGGGATCAATCTGGGCGGCGCAGCCTGTTACAATGATGCGGGCCTGCGGATTATCGCGCTTGGCTTTACGCACCTGACGGCGTGATTCCGCGACGGCATCATTGGTGACAGCGCAGGTGTTAATCACGACCGCGCCTGTGTCTTCCGCGTCGCGTGCATTTTGCGCGATAACGTCAGATTCATAAGCGTTTAGGCGGCAACCCAGCGTTATGACTTTCGTCAGTTTTATGTCGGGTGTATCCGCCATGACTGCCATGTGGTGGACAGAAGCTATGTGGTCAAGTCAGTGCGGCAGCGAGGCAGGACGTTAAACCGTGCCTTCATATTCTAATTCGATGGGGCCAGTCATGATGACATGGTCATCTTTTTCGCGCCAGTGAATGTGAAGGGTTCCGCCATCGACCTCGACCGTGACGTCGCGGCCTGTACGTTTCTGGCGGTGAGCCGCGACAACGGCCGCGCATGCACCTGTGCCGCAAGCGCGGGTCATGCCAACGCCGCGTTCCCAAACTTTTAGGCGGATGCGGTCTTCAGCTTCGACTTTGGCGAAACCGACATTAGCTTGTTCTGGAAAGAGCGGATGAAACTCGATCATTGGCCCCGCAAGATGAGGTTTCACCGTTTCAAATTCTTCCACGAAAAACACGCAATGCGGATTACCCATACTGACCGCGCCAGGATTTGCCAAAACAGGATTGTCAATGGGGCCAAGCTTCACATCGATATGATGGGTGTGCATGGCTTCTTCCAGCGGGATTTGTTGCCACTCAAGCTTTGGCGGTCCCATATCGACAGCAATTTCAAAATCTCCCGCGCGGGTGCAATGCAGCAAACCGTCATTTGTCTCAACAACGCATGTGTCAGTTTCAGTATCGCGCATGAATAACCAAGCTGTGGTGCGGGTTGCATTTCCGCAGGCGTCGACTTCAAAGCCTTTTTGGTTTCGGATTTCCATAAAGATATCCGCATCAGGTGATTTCGGCTTGCGCAGGATAACAATCTGGTCTGCGCCTTTTTCGCCCATAACTTTCCCGCCAGGCTTAGCGATTTCAATTGTCTGTGCATCGGACAGTGCGAAGCCCGGGGTCTCTCGCGCGTCAAAAACGCCAAAGCGGTTGCCCGCACCATTCATAATTAAAAATCTCATCCTGCCGCTCATATATGTTCATTTCATGCGGACGCAAGACAGTTTGCTGTCTTGCGTCGATGTACAAACTCCGCTTTATCATATGGCAGGGAAATGCAGGAGAGACATATGACCTTGAATAGATTTTCAAAAACCACACTTCTGCTCGGGTCAGCCGCGCTCCTGATGGCATGTTCGGCTGATGACAACGGGAAGACGATTACAGATACAGCACAAGTTGTGAAAACCCAGACGGTAGAGAAGAGTTCTTATAAAATGATTGAGTATAAAACGGCCGGTCAAACAGATGCTGACCATCTCTACCTCGAAGAGGTGTTGGGAGAGAAAGCTCTGGATGAGGTGAAGGCGTGGAATCGGCGCTCATTGGATGAATTAAAGGTTGATAGCCGCTATGAAAAATTCTATCAGGACGCGCTGACTATCCTGCAATCCAAAGATAAAATCCCTTATGTGTCCTACCGCAATGGAGAGGTGCATAATTTCTGGCAGGATGAAACCCATGTGCGCGGCATTTGGCGCAAATCAACATTGGACTCATATCTCTCTGATGCAATCGAATGGGAGACCGTTCTCGATTTTGATAAGTTGAGCGCGGATGAAGGTAAAAACTGGGTCTATAAAGGCAACACCTGTTTAGCCCCTACCTATGAGATGTGTATCGTCAATCTCTCGGACGGCGGTAAAGATGCTGTTGTCCGGCGCGAATTTAACACGCGGACGAAGACATTCGTCAAAGACGGCTTCATCACAGAAGAATCCAAAGGCACGATTGACTGGGTTGATGAAAATACTGTCGTTGTCGGTGTTGATTTCGGTGAAGGGACGATGACGGATTCGGGTTATCCTCGAGAGGCCAGGCTTTGGACTCGCGGCCAAAAACTCGCAGATGCGGTGATTTTAGGGCAGGGTGATAAAACTGACGTTGGCTATTGGGGTGGTACATTTGAACTTTCGGATGGCCGCCGCGAGGTTGTTGTCTCTCGCTCCCTCGATTTTTATAATTCGGAAATTTTCCATTTCCCGCGTAAGGCAGATGGAACTGTCGGCGACGTGCGTAAATTCCCAATCCCGCAAAAATCCAACTTAGGGTCAGAGTTTAAGGGGCAAGTGCTCTTGTCTTTGAATGAGGATTGGCGCGGTTTTAAATCGGGTGATTTAGTCAGTTTTGCTTTTGATGATTTTGATGCAAATGGCGAGATTAAAGATGTTCATCTTGTCTATAGTCCAGATGAGAAATCCTCGATGAATGGTTATGGAGCCACGAAGTCTAAAGTTCTGCTATCCATTTCTCGCGATGTTAAAAGCGCAGCTTTTGCTTTCGATTGGGATGGCGAAAAATGGACCTCTGAAAAATTGGACTTCCCAGCCAATGGGACGGTTTCGGTCGGGGCAACAAATGACAAAGAAGATGTTGCTTTTGTTAGCTCAGAATCCTTCCTGACCCCAGATACGCTTTGGACCTATAATACGCGAACAGGGAAGAAAGCGAAAGCCAAGTCTCTGCCGGACTGGTTTGATGCGTCTAATATGGTCAGCGAGCAGTTCTTCTCGACCTCCGCTGATGGGACGAAAGTGCCGTATTTTGTAGTTCGGTCAAAATCCACAAAACTGGACGGAACCAATCCGACATTGCTTTACGGCTATGGTGGGTTTGAGATTTCTTTGAACCCGTCTTATTCCGCCACACGCGGAAAACTTTGGCTTGAAAATGGCGGAGTCTATGTGCTCGCCAATATTCGCGGCGGTGGGGAATATGGTCCGAACTGGCATCAAGCTGGTTTGAAAACCAATCGCCAGCGTATTTATGATGATTTCATTTCTGTTGCCGAAGATTTGATTGCGAAGAAGATCACCTCTGCTGCCCACCTCGGTGTCGAGGGCGGGTCTAATGGCGGCCTATTGACAGGCGTTATGACGACTCAGCGGCCGGATTTATTTAATGCGGCAATTATTGCTGTTCCGCTTTTGGATATGCAGCGCTTTCATACGCTTCTGGCAGGGGCGTCTTGGATGGGTGAATATGGCAATCCAGACGATGCGGTAGAGGGCAAATTCCTCCGGTCTATTTCGCCTTATCATAATTTGGACCCGCAAGGGGATTATCCAGAGGTATTCTTGATCACCTCCACCAAAGATGACCGTGTTCATCCTGGTCATGCGCGTAAATTTGCCAAGCGGATGGAAGACCAAGGGCATGATTTCTTCTATTATGAAAATATCGACGGAGGTCATTCGGCAGCGGCGAATTTGAAAGAAACGGCCAATCGTCTGGCGTTGCAGCATGTTTATTTGATGCGAAAACTTAAAGACGGCGAATAAGTGCCGTTTGATGAGTAACTTTTAAACCGCCAGATTCACTTTGGCGGTTTTTTACTGTGCAGATATGAAGGTTTTGAACGTCTCCCGCTTTACTTTTTGCAGGGTTTGTCGTTGAAGCATGTACATGCACGGCATTCGTCATATCACGACCTATTTTGCGGTAACTCTTTTTGCGCTTTGCCTTCTTTTGTTCGGAGGTTCTCAGCTTTATGCGCAGGAGGCCCAAAATGCGGCAGTGCCAACATTCACGGCCCAAACCCTAGAAGACCGCATTGAGATTGTAGAGGCGGATACAAATCTTTCAGACGAACAAAAACCCCAGATTTTAACATCTCTGAAAACGGCGGGCGAGCGTTTAGCTGAGGCGACGCGCCAATCTGAAAGGCGGACACAATTCATCGCCGCCGTTGAAAATGCGGATGCGCTTCAAGCTGAGTTAGACGCTGAACTCAAGACAGTCCAAGATGCTTTAAGTGCAGAGGTTGAACCTTTGGCTGACATGATTGGGGATGACGCTTTAATCGGACTGGAAAAGGAGTTGCGGGAAAAAGAGTCTGATTTGGCCGCCACTGAGACGCGGCTACAAGGCTTGCAAGCCACACTTGATACGCTGGGCGCGCGCCAAACTGCAGCGCCTCAAGAACTTTCAGAAGCTCGGGCCGCTTTGAATGATTTGCAATTGCGTCTCAACGCAGTGGGAGATGGAGAATTAGAAGCTGTTTCAGACGCCCGCCGAACAGAAACGCAAGCGCGGCTTTGGTATCGCCGCAATCAAATTCAGGCGCTGGAACAGGAGATTTCAACCCTCGCATCGCGGCAAGATCTAATTTTAAGCCGCCGTGCTATTGCAGATTTTCAAGCCCAAATTTTACGCCGAGATGTCGCGCGAATTGGGGCAAAGACTGGTGAGACACGTGTGGATGAAGCGCGTGATTTACGGAATAGAATTACCGCTCTTATTGAACGTTCTGACACGAGCCATCCGGTGGTTGAAAAATTTGCGATAGGCAATTTGGACCTTGCAAATCAGATTATTCAAATTGTGTCTGAAGGTCCAGTTGTCTCGCAAGCCACTGCCTCTGTGCGCGGTCGTCTCGTCAATGTCGAAAATGATCTAAGCGCTGCAAATAAATTGGTTGAGCAAGGCCGCCTTGACCGTGAAGCAGGCGTGACTCTGCGCCGATTAGGTAACCAACTCGACTCGCCTGCGGCTATTCGCGCGGCTATGCGTGATACGCAAAAGCGCCTTTCTCAAGCTTATCGTGAACGGATTATTGCGCAGGAAGATTTGCGTGACTTGCCGCTCAGTTTGAGTGATTTGGATGAATTTATAGAGACGACAAGCCGCGAGTTGCCGCCTTTCCCCGCTCTCTCTGAAACGGATAGGGTCACGCTTTCAACGATTGTTGATACACGGCGAGACTTATTGCGGCAAATTTCTACCACATCGAATACACGTGTGACATCTTTCTCGGAATTACAAACCGCGCAAAGTTCATATTTGGAACAGACAGAGAGCCTCAAGACACTCTTAGATGAGAATTTACTTTGGGTGAGATCAATTCCGGCTGTGAATTTTTCTTTTCCAGCCAAGGTAGGGCGCGGCGCTCTAAATTTGTTCTCGCCGAAAAATTTTAATTTCGCCCTTACCGAATTATTGCGAATGATGCGGAGCTATTTTCTTGTGGTTATCATATTTTTGAGTGCCGCGGCCTTGGTTTTGCGATTGCGCGGCAGTCTCTGGGAAGATGTTTACCGGCGGTCAAAATTAGTGGGCCGCGTCCAACAAGATACGGCTTGGCATACGCCTGTTGCGATTGGCGCGGGCATTTTCCATTCACTTCCTTTGGCTCTGGTCTTCTTACTGATTGGACTGCTTTATAATTGGTCAGAGCGCCCTGAGCGCCTGATACAAGGTTTGGCCAATGGTTTCATTTATTTGAGTGTTTTTGCGATTGTGTGCGGGTCTTGGATTAGGTGGGATAGGAAAGATGGACTGTTTGATGCACATTTCAATGTGTCTGACGGTTTGCGGCAAGCCGTTGGAGCAAACCTTCGATGGTTTGTACCATTTATGGGGGTCATGTCTTTCTGTCTCGCCATAACATATGGCATGCCTGAACCGGAAATTGCCCATGGATTTTCGGTTTTTGCCTTCCTCTTAACAAGTCTGGCGCTCATTTTATTTGCTGTCCGTATTCTCTGGACAAAAGGTGAAGAACTTTACGCCGCTGATAAGTCTGATTCCCTCTTTTTACGGTTTCGTACGTTGATTGCGGTTGTGACGATTGGCATTCCGCTTACTATGATTGGCCTGACGTTGACGGGATATTATGAAAGCGCGAACGCGTTGAATGTCCGCATGTTTATCACCGCGCCTTTGGTCTTAGTGACTTATGTTGTTCATGGCGCTGTTCGCCGCGCAATTGTTGTTGCGCAGCGCCAACTTAAATATCGTCAGGCCCTAGAACGCCGCGATTTGGAATTAAAGGCGCGCCGCCAAAAAGAGGCTGCGGAAGAACGCGGTGAAGAGGTTCCACCTCCGCCGCCGGTCGATACAGAAAAAATTGATGTGACGACCTTAACACAGCAGACCTCGAAACTCGTTCAAACCATTGTTCTTATTGCCTTTGCGGTTTTGCTTTGGATGATCTGGTCCTCTCTCTTACCTGCCTTAACGATTTTTGATGGGTTTGAGGTTTGGACGATTAAGGACGCCGCTAGAGATGCGGATGGCGCTACAATCGACCGCATTATTTCGCTCTGGGACATGCTTCAGTCTCTTGTTATTCTGGCTTTGACTTTCATCGCCGCGCGAAACTTCCCAGGCTTTTTGGAGATATTTGTTCTAAACCGTTTAGGCGTAGATGCAGGGACACGCTATGCTGTTACAACCGTGCTGGGTTATCTCATTGTTGCAGCGGGTGTGATAATCGGGTTTGAGCAGCTTGGCTTGCAATGGTCGCAGCTCAAATGGATCGCGACAGGTCTTTCTGTTGGTATTGGTTTCGGTCTTCAGAAAATCATCGCGAACTTTATCTCGGGTTTGATTATCTTGTTTGAGCGCCCCATTCGTATTGGCGATTATGTAACAATCGGAGATCAATCTGGAACCGTCAGCCGAATTAAAA
>CAYWSI010000012.1:0-24240 GCA_964460585.1 uncultured Algimonas sp. | reverse complement strand
CGATTTTCGATTTGCTGGAAGAAAATGAATTTCGTCCTTTAGACAGCAAGCGCGGGCCATACACATTGCGATTGAGTTTACAAGATGGCCGGCGTCTTGCCTTTGAGGTGACGCGCACCAATGGCTCTTCGCGCGGCACTTATACAATTTCACTTGTTCCATTTCGTAGGGTTATCAAAGATTATTTTATGATCTGTGAGAGTTATCATAATGCGATCAGGACGGCGACCTCTGCGCAAATTGAAGCGATTGATATGGGTCGCCGCGGACTTCACAATGAAGGTTCGCGGATGTTGACGGATGCCCTTCGTAATCAGATTGAGATAGAGTTTAATACATCGCGGAGACTTTTTACACTCATTTGCGCCCTTCACAGGCGGACAGTCCAATGAATGTTCTATTTATTTGCCAATTAAATTCCGTACGCTCACCCATAGCAGAAGGCTTACTCCGTAAGCGATTAGGCGATAAGGTTTATGTCAAAAGCTGTGGTCTGACACCCGATGAACCCAATGAGTTCATGCTCACCATCATGAAAGAAGTCGGTATAGACATGTCGGACCATAAACCGCTTGGGTTGGATGATATCAAAGACGAGAATTTTGACAGGATCATCGCTTTCACAGCAGGCGCAAAGGCCGGCGCGGAAACCTTTTTTGGCGATAATAGTCCTGAAATAGAGTTATGGGCAGTGCCGAATCCGGGTGAGGGCTCTCTCGATGTACGTGCACTTTTAAATAATTACCGCGCGATTAGGTCAAATATTGACGCACGATTGGGACGAGAATTCGGTTAAATGCCGTAAAAACCCCTTTTAAACTCACTGAATCCGCCTATATAGCGGCCTGATGTTACGCCGATAAAAGGATTACTCTTGGCTAAAGAAGAACTATTGGAATTTGAAGGTGAAGTTATTGAGCTTCTACCCAATGCGACATTCCGCGTGAAACTTGTCAATGATCATGAGATTATTGCCCACACCGCAGGTCGTATGCGGAAAAACCGAATTCGCGTCTTGGCGGGTGACCATGTCACAGTCGAAATGACACCTTATGATTTGACTAAGGGTCGGATCACATATCGCTTTAAGTAACATTACTGGGATGAAGCCCTTCATCCTGGCCAGCGCCAGTCCACGCCGCCGCGACTTACTCGCGCAAATTGGGCTTGAACCTTCTCAAATTATTCCCGCCGATATTAATGAAGAGCCGATTGCAGGTGAGCAGCCAAGGCAACATGCCTTACGTCTGGCCTGTGAGAAAGCGCAGAAAGTGGCATCGGAACATCCAGAACAGGTTATTCTGGCCTCAGACACTGTTGTCGGTGTGGGGCGCCGCATATTACCGAAAACAGAAGACCGTGCCTCAGCAGAAGTTTGTTTGCGCCTCTTATCGGGCCGCGCTCACCGCGTGTTTACAGGTGTTGCCGTCATTGACGGAACAGGACAGCTCCGGTCCCGCGTATCTGAAACACGGTTGAAAATGAAACGTCTCAGCGAAGCAGAAATCACGAGCTACCTTGAGAGTGGGGAATGGGATGGCAAGGCGGGCGGCTATGGTATTCAAGGCCGAGCTGGGGCTTTTATCCATCATATTTCAGGCTCTTATACGGGCGTTGTCGGACTACCTGTCTATGAAACGCGAAACCTCTTATTGGCAGCTTGCACATGAAGCGTCGCGCCGTGATTGAAACGGCCGTCGGGGAAACCCGCGCGGCTGTCTATGAAGGTCGCCGCATGGTCGAGCTTTATGTTGACCGTCCTTGGCAAAAAACGCCGCGTACAGGCGATAGCTATATTGGCCGCGTAACCACAGTAGACTCATCGGTCGCAGGGGCTTGGGTTGATATAGGCTCAGATGCCGCGCCTGCCTTAATGCCTTTTGCCGCGCAGAAAGACATGCCGCGCCTCGCAGAGGGCCAAGCCGTCGAAGTCAGCATATTACGCTCTCAAATTGGAGAAAAGGGCGCGACACTGCGCTATTTGGGTGAAAGAGAAGGTAAGTCCGGACTTATCAAAAAGCTGAATTTGCGAGACCGTTTATTAGAGCGGTTTCCAGACTTAAACTTTGACGAGGCCTCTGTGAACGCTGTTGATGAGGCTTGTGAAATATCACTCGCGCTCCCAAGCGGCGGCTCTATTACGATGGAGCAGACGCAAGCTTTGCTCGCGGTTGATGTGGATAAAGGCGCAGCTATTTCTGCCGCTGCCGCTGCAAATGAAGCGGCTAAGTTAATTGCCTCGCAAATGCGCCTGCGCGGATTAGGGGGGTTAGTTGTGATTGATTTTCCGAATTTGCGACAGCCCAAGCAACGCAAGACATTAGAACGCACTTTTGAAGCTGCTTTTGAAGCGGACCCGAATGTCGCGAAATTTAATTCGCTATCTCGTTTTGGCGTCATTGAAATGACGCGCGCAAAGCCAGATTTGTCTCTGGATGATGCGCTAAATACGAAATATGGGGAACCGACTGTGGAAACCCAATCCATTCGCGCTCTACGCCGCTTAACGCGTGAAGCCGCCGTATCGCCCGGCGCGCAATTAGAACTCTTTGTCACGCCTGAGATTGAAGGTTGGTTAAAAGATGTGCCTTTCGATTGGCGCGCCGAAGTTACGGATCGCATTGGAGCTAGGTACAAGCTCACAACGGGGACATCTGTGGATGTCAAAGCGGACCGATGAAACGCTGCACCTATTGTAAAAGAAAACCCATCATAGAAGGGTTTAAACCCTTTTGTTCAAAACGTTGTTCAGATTTAGACTTAGGCCAATGGCTCACGGGTGGGTATACGATTCCCACCGAAGAGGCAGGTCCAGACCAACATAGCAATCCTGATGAGTCGGCCCCTTACCGCCCAGCGAATGATTAGGCGAAACTGTCGAAGACAATTTTTGCGTCGATAAAGAAGTCATCTAACCCTAGAGCCGCTTCCGCCGCGTCGAGGCCGTCTCGCGTCACATATGAAAAGGCTGAGACTCTGATGCCGTCGGCTTGGTAATTTTCAACGAGGTCGCGGGTGACCATTGTTGCGGGTACACAGACATTTTGGACGAGCTCGCGTATTTCACCGCGCAGAGGGCCATCGATAAACCAGCCTGAGCGTTCACCCACAACAAGGCGGCGTTGCGGGCGAGGGACTTCGCCGTTTTTGGCTTTAAAGACGCGGTGTATAGACCGAGTTCCTGCACTTGGGCTTTTGCACCAATGCGATAAAGTAAGTTTAGCATTCGGGGCTAAGTCTTTGATAGCATATAGAGTTTCTGGCAACCAACTGACCCAGACGATACGGTCCATGAGCCCGTTGGCTTCCGCCAAGGCAACCAACATATCCTCAAATCCTGCGTCTTTCATATCAATCAAAAGTTTGGCTTTATTCGGATGTTTTGCGGCGGCTTCAAAGAGGGCTTCGGCAGTTGGCATATGGGCGAAAACGCCGCCTAATTCATGCCGATTGCGCGCCATGACATCGCAAATATGGCGCATTTGACCGCTTTTCGTCTTTGCGGCTTCGTCGTGATAGATGAGAGGCGTTCCGCATTTTGTAACACGAATATCAAATTCGACTTGAGCTACCCCAAAATCTAGCGCGGCATTTAAGCCTTCAATTGTATTTTCATGCGGGGAAAAGCCCCGAAATCGATGGGAGACGAGTTGGGTAAGAGTAGCCATGTAGTAAGTGTAAACCTTATGACTTAAAGGTCAAATCCGCCCCAAAGGAGCCAATAGGCTTCGCAATTGGTACTTTACGACTAATGTTTATAAACAAGCACATTATTGGAGAAATGCGAGGGTCTTACGGGCTTTCTTTATGACGGGTTCTTCAACAAATTTTCCGTTTAACAGCACAACATTGCCGTCCGCAGCCTCATAGGCTGCAATAATCTCTTTCGCATAAGCAATTTCGGCGTCTGTAGGATAAAGAGCTTCTTTAATTACGGAGAGCTGCATCGGATGAATCGCAGATCGCGCATGAAATCCGAGAGCTTTGGCTTTTCGTGTGGACTGTTTGCAATCCTCTAAATTTTTGACGTCTATATGCGGGGCGTCGAATAAGGTCACATCCTCGGCAGCGGCGCAGGTGATAAGGTGACTTCGCGCATAGAGATGGGCGTCCCAACTTATTTCACTATTGATATCCGCTGAAAAATCTACCGAACCAAACATAGCAAGCCGCACACGATGAGACGAAAAAATCTCTCGGCTATTGAGCAAGGCTTGTGCGGTTTCAATAATGGGGAAAAACGGCCCTATCTCCTCTGGTAATAGGCTGCCGAGTTTGTCCATATCAGCCTTTGTTTCCACTTTTGGAATCATGAGATAAGGCAAGGATAATTCGCTTGCAGCTAAGGCCTGAATATCTGCTTTTCCAAAATCTGTATCGACTGCATTTATTCTTAAACTTACATGCTTATGTTCCGTTTTTGAGAGCCACTCCAACACGTTTTCTCGCGTTACGTCCTTGTCCTTGACGCCCACTGCGTCTTCAAGATCAATGGTGACAAGATCTGCGCTTGCGCTACAGGCTTTATCGAAACGTTCTGGCCGGTTCCCAGGCACGAAGAGTTGCGTGCAAAGCCGGCGCGGTAAGTCAATTCTGGGTTTCGAAGAAAGAGACATTGAGCCCGCCTGTTCCATGTTGTGGTGAAGGGTGTTTGGCTAAGTTTAACAGCCTGACCGAATTTTCATAGTCTTTCGCTCTGATTGCCGCCTAGGATATAAGTCAGCTATGCAAGGGTGTGTTTCACGCTAAAATAGATAAAATTTTGGGAGACAGCTTATGAAAAGGCAAGGTGGATGTTTATGTGGTCAGGTACGATATGAGGTATCGGGAGACCCTCTGGCAGTCGTCATTTGCCATTGCATAAATTGTCAAAAACAAAGTGGTAGTACATTTTCAATCAATATGATTGGGCAATCAGAGCAGATTAGTCTCCAAGGTAATCTGTCTACCTATGCGGATAAGAATGATTCAGGTGGTCCTGTAAACAGAAACTTTTGCGCGAATTGCGGGTCTCCAATTTACTCAGAAATTCTCTCGCAGGGCAATTTGATAGCCTTAAAAATAGGCACGCTTGATGACACCAGCGATATGGAGCCTCAAACGCAAGTCTGGTGTGTGAGTAAACAAAACTGGCTGTCCTTAGACACTGATATGCCAGAATTGATGCGCAATTCATAATAGGCGGACATTGGCATGAAAAATTATGTAGAAAATAAGTCTATCATTATCACGGGTGCGGGCAGCGGGTTTGGACGTCTCGTTGCGCAAAAGGCCGCCTCGTTCGGAGCCTCTGTCACATGCGTTGATATTAACGAAGACGCCTTGAAAGAAACGGCTGAGTTATTGGCCGATTATAAAGACAAGATAACAACAGTTGTAGCTGACGTTGCGAGTGCGGCAGATATGAAGAGGGCTGCGGCTGAAAGCCTTGCGGCTTTCCGTAAAATTGACGTCATTTTAAATAATGCCGGAATTATGCCTTTGGCCTTTTACGCCGATCACGACGCGGCGTTGCAGCGCTGGCATGATTGCATTGATATTAATTTCAAAGGCGTGTTGAACGGTATTACCTGTGTCTTTGACCATATGATGTCTCGCGGCCAAGGTCACGTTATCAATATGTCGTCTATCTTTGGAAATTACCCTGTTGCGGGCTCTAATGTTTACGGCGCGACGAAGGCGGCCGTGAATTTTCTATCCGAGTCATTACGTGTGGAAGCTTATGGGAAAATCAAAGTCACAACTATTCGGCCCACGGGCGTTTTATCAACGGGCTTAGTGCTAGGTATGATAAACCCCGCAGCTGGTGTGGGTATTTCAGGTCATAATGGTGAAAGCCACGGAGTTCTCATGGCGAAATTAATGGAGGGGACATTGGACCCACAGTATCTTGATGCAGAGCAGGGGGCTTATATGTCATTGGATCCGAACTATGTCGCAGAGCAAATCATCCATGTTATAAATCAGCCGCAAGGCGTCTCGCTAGGCGATGTGACGATTAGAGCAACGGGTGATCAGTATATTTTATAACTGAAAACTGGACAGCGCTTGACTGCGCCTTACTCAATTTGAGCTAAGGGCATTCCAATGACTTTGGCGATATTCTTATGAACGCCATGCAGGGCAATTTCATTTGCGCCTATGACGATATGAAAGTCTTTCGGAGCGGTCAGTAGGTTCGCATAGCCGTTAGAGGCAACACGGTAGTCCTCGTCCACAACAACAGTCGCCGTCATGTCATAGGTAGCTTCGCATGTCTTTCGGTGTTCTTCGTCTTCTACGCCGAAAGGTGCGTAAACTCCGAAATGGCATTTGGTTTTACCAACGCCGTCGGGGAATAACCGGAAGACCTGTGTGAAAAATACGCCCGGTTTGATAGCGCCAAAATAAATCACTGTATTAGGGAAGAGGAAATGGACTCCGCTATAAATCGTTTCGGGCCAATCTTTTTCATTTTTATCGACCAGATCTCCGATATAAAATTTTGGATATTCGACACGGTAGTGATGTCCGAATTCTTCAAAGACGCATTTGTCGTTATAATTCACCTTGGCGATTGTCGATTTGTGCAAGGTGCTGAAGTGGTAGCTTTCGCCGTAGGTATCTAGCGCAAATTTCCAATTTGAATCCGCGTGGAGAATGCCTTTCTTGACGGGCTCTGCTTTGCCGAGATCAAGTAATTCCATTCGCTCCGCAAAATCACCGAGGTGCGCTTTGGCATCAATGGGATCTCCATCTGGATTGGCGCGGACAAAGACGAGACCTAAATATTCCGTGCAAGGGAGTTCGATTAAATCTCGGTCGCCGATAGGGCAGTCTGCAAATCCCGCTTTGCCAGGTTGACCGACGAGGTTCCCAGATGTGTCAAAGGTCCAAGCGTGAAAGGGGCAAGATATTTTCTTACCTTTTCCAGACCAAGGCTCAGACGCCTCAATCAGCTTTGCGCCGCGATGGGGGCACATGTTCAAAAAGGCGCGGGCTTTACCGTCTTGTCCGCGCGAGACGATGATAGACGGTCCTGCGGCATCGAATAATATGCGAGAGCCTTTTTCTGGAAGATCACCAGATAGGCAGGCGACAAGCGGTTGATTGAGGAAAATATGTTCCTGTTCAGCCTCATAGCGTTTTTGCGATGTGTAGACGGATTTATGGAGCGGAAGCGCGGCCTCTGCCATCGGGGTTCCGGACCGAATAACGTCGACTTGCCGACGCAATGAGTCACGTGCGAATTTTTTGCGTTTTTCGGTCAAACTTACCATGTGAGTAATCGTTCCTATTTAAGCTAGTCTTCTATTTGGTTAGAAAGAGCTGCTAGGTTTTCCTTGCGCATTAAAAACTGGGGCTTCTTTTGAAATCCCGTATTTTCTAGCACTCATGCTGATGATGTCGTGAGTTCCAATGATGCCGACGATTTTTGCGAAATTGTCACCTGCGAAATGTCCGTCGACTGCAGAGGCATCTTCCCATTCTTCAAGGACATTGATTTGTGTCTCATCGACCCCGTCCGCCGCCCATTCATATCTCACGCAGCCCGTTTGTTTGCGGGTTTTCAAAATGTGAGGCGCTAGCTCTTCAAGCAAAACGCCGCGCTTATCGGCATGAATGAAAAGTGTTGCGGTGATTATGATTTTCATAATGTCTAGCTTTGGTTTGAATTATTCTGCGTTTTGTCTCTTTTTAAGCTTTATGCCTACAATCACTTTTGAGGGGTGTCTAAAAAAATATCACTATGATACATCAAGCTAGGCGTTTGCAATGAAGGCCGAAGTCGTAATCGTCTCTGAGGCAAATATCTAATGAAAGTGCGATTGGACAAAGTTGACCCAGAGCTAAAGGCGAGTTTGGAGGCCTTCCCGGGGTTTGATATTTCGGCTGATTTTCTCCCAATTATTCGGCAATTTCCTGCTCAACCTGCACGCCCCACTCCGAATTATGAAGAGGTTTTCATTGGTGCGGCCGGTGATGATGAACCTCTACGTTGCCTCATTATTGACCCTATACCAGATGAAGAAAACCGCCCAGTACTCCTATATTATCACGGGGGTGGGTTCGTATTTGGGTCTCCTGAAATTACATTGCCGACCGCCCAAAAACTGGCAGAGGATATTGGCTGCCTCATTATACTCCTCGATTATAGGCTTGCGCCAGAGCATCCATTCCCGGCGGCTTTAGAAGACGGTTTGAGCGTTTTATCTTGGTTAGAGGCGAATGCAGAAAGATTGCGCTTGGATAAAACGCGCATTGCAATCGGCGGCGATAGTGCAGGGGGCGGGCACGCCGTTGTTTTGACGGCCGCTGTTCAGGCTAAGGATGGGATTAAGCCGTCATCGCTCTTCTTGGCCTATCCAATGCTGGATAATGAAACAGGCATTGATGGAGACGGCGGAACGTCCATTTGGACTTCGGCCAACAATAGATTTGGATGGGAGTCCTACTTGAGCAATGGTGATATTGCCGGAAAAATCGCGAGCGGGGCAGTGCCGTCCAAAATCAAAAACTTACAAAACTTTCCGCCTACATTTCTAGCAACGGGTACGTTGGACTTATTCTTTGAGGAAAACTTGACCTTCGTCGAAAACTTACAAAACCAAGGTGTTGAGGTTGAGCAACATATTTTTGAAGGAGCTTATCATGCCTTTGATGTATTGGTTCCTGATGCTGAAATTTCGCAGAGATTTCACAAAAGCTGCGTCAGCTATCTCAAACGTCAATTCAAATGAATGCGCATTGGGGCCGTTATTCCCCAGCGGCTTCTTTCGCTTTTGCGTATGTGTGGGATTCGTCGATAACATAAGCTCTGATTTCAGCCGCTTGTTTTGGCGTCAAAATAGATCCGAAATTGGCCATGCCTTGATCTGATAACAAGCCTTCCAAGAGGACTTCATTCCAAAGTTCTGCATCGGGGAGCACCCCGCCGTAACGGATGTCTTGAATTAATCCGCCTCCAATCGCTTGAGCGCCATGGCAGGAGAAACAATATTGAAGATAGAGCGTTTTACCTGCGGCAATATCGGCGAATGTGCCAGTTTTTGCAGGCGGGGCGACAGGGTTGTCTTGATAGGCTTCGCTCACTGGCAATTGGAGGTCGCTGCCAAGTTTGAAAACCAACACGCGGCTATTATTGCGAACATCGGCAAAGACTTTAGTTAAATCCCCACTTGCGAGGCTGAACACGCCGCCCCAGCCGACAACAATGGCGATATATTGCTCTCCGTCGATTTCGTAACTCATGGGCGCCGCAATCACCCCGGTATCTGTGGGAGCGCTCCATTTCAGGCTACCTTCTTTGGCGTCAAAGGCGTTGAATTGTCCTTTGGCTGTCCCTTGAAATACGAGATTTCCTGCAGTTGAAAGAGTCCCGCCATTTGAAATGCCGACATGATTATGTTGCCAAGCCGCTTTCTGGGCAACAGGGTCCCATGCGAGCAGGTAGCCCTTCAATGTTTTATTCACAGCTTCAAGCTCTGTCTTGCTGGTTGGATTCGGGAAATCTAAGGGTTTTAAACCTAGGTTCCAGGCTTTCTTCAAAGGCTTAAATTCGGGGTCTGGAATTAATGGGAAAACAACTTCTTGGGCTGGGATATAGACCAAGCCTGTGTCAGGACTATAGGACATCGAGTGCCAATTATGCGCACCGCTTGGGCCAGGCAAGGCGACAAAGGGTTCTCCGGTTTCACCATATCTGGCTTTTGGATTTTCAATAGGCCTACCAGTTTCATCAAGACCGGTGGCCCAATTCATTGGGGTAAAGTTTTCGCCTGAGATAAATTCGCCCGTGACCCTATCGAGGACATAGAAAAACCCGTTCTTTGGAGCCTGCATCAGAACTTTTCGGGTTACGCCTTCGATTTCTATGTCGGCTAAGGTTATTTGCTGTGTGGCCGTGAAATCCCATGTGTCGCCCGGTGTTGTTTGGAAATGCCAAACATATTCACCTGTATCAGCCTGCAGTGCGACGATGGAGGAAAGGAATAAATTATCGCCGCCTTTGGGGCTTCTTATTGATTGATTCCAAGGGGAGCCATTGCCGACACCAATGTAAAGTAGGTTAAGTTCAGGGTCGTAAGCCATTGAATCCCATACGGTGCCACCTCCGCCAAGGGACCACCATTCACCTGTCCAAGTTTCCGCCGCCATTTCCATGGCTTCAGATTCGAACCCATTTTTGGGATTGTCTGGAACCGTATAAAATCTCCATGCCATATCGCCATTTTCAACATCATAAGCACTGACATAACCTCGCACGCCATATTCTGCGCCGCCATTGCCAATAATGACCTTGCCATTGACGACCCTTGGAGCCCCCGTAATTGTATAGGGTTTGCTGTTATCGATGGTGAGTATTTTCCAATTTACAGCACCTGTGTCAGCATCTAGCGCCACGAGATGACCGTCTAAAGTCCCGACAAATATTTGACCATCCCAAAAGGCCACGCCGCGATTCACAACATCGCAACAGGCGTGAACACCCCATGCGCGGTCGACTTCGGGGTCATATTCCCACAGTAATTTACCCGTTTTCGCATCGAGCGCTTTGACCATGCTCCAAGCCGTTGAGATGTACATTTTCCCGTCAACGACTATGGGGGTGGCTTCTTGACCCCGCTGGGTGTCGATATCGAAAAACCAATCAAGGCCGAGGTTTTGAATATTGTCAGAATTGATTTGGGAAAGCGGACTAAAACGCTGTTCCTTATAGGTGCGACCATGGCTTAGCCAATTTTGAGGTTCTGACTCAGCTTGGTTTATACGAAGATATTCTTCTGTTTTAGAATTATCCGAGGTCTCTTGGTTGCTATTTATGGCGTCTCCGCAGCTTATGAGGCAAAGGCTGAAGAGAAGGAGGAAGACCCTTTTAAATAGCTTTAGAAGTTTCATAGATATGGTTCATAACGTGGGTTTAGTGGACCGTTACTAACAATATAAATAGTATAAGGGATTTGTGATTGTCCATTAGAGGCTTCCTGTCTCATAATTCAAGATAAGTGGATATGTCCACGAATGTAAAAAGGACACATAATGTTGGACACAATTATCAAAGGCGGAAAAATCATCGATGGCTTAGGCGGTGAGCCTTATGTGGGCGATATTGGTATTAAAGATGGGGTGATTGTTGAACTCGGCGGCGCTATCTCTGGCGCTGCAAATAACTCAATAAATGCAGAGGGCGCGATTGTGACGCCGGGCTTTGTGGATATTCACACGCATTTCGACGGGCAGGTAAGTTGGGATGATAAAATGGACCCATCCTTTAGCCATGGCGTGACCAGTGTTGTCATGGGTAATTGCGGCGTAGGGTTTGCGCCTGTGCCGCCCGGCGGTGAACGCGAACTTATTGAAGTCATGGAAGGCGTCGAAGATATTCCGGGAACAGCGCTTTATGAGGGAATTCCATGGGGGGCTTGGGAAACTTTTCCGGAGTATTTAGATCACCTTGAGAGCCGAGAATATACGCTCGATATTGGCACCCAAATCGCACATGGGGCGGTGCGGAATTATGTCATGGATAAGCGCGGGAGAGAAAACGAGCCCGCAACTGATGATGATATTGCCAAAATGAGCCAAATCGTGGGAGAGGCCTTGGAGGCAGGCGCGCTCGGATTTTCTACGTCACGAACAATTGGCCACCGGGATATTAAGGGAAGAATTATTCCGGGAACACATGCCCAGCGAGAAGAAATAATGGCTTTTGCTGACGTCATAAAAAGTGCTGGAAAGGGTGTATTTGAATTAATTCCCGCGGGCGCGGTTGGCGACCTGGAAATACTTGGCGGCGAAGAAACGACCTATGAAGAAGAAGTCGAACTCATGGCAGAAGTCTCACGCCGCGCAAATTGCCCTGTAACTTTCACAATGGTGCAGACGGCGGATTATAAAGACCTCTGGAAAGATGTTCTAAAAACTGTTGATGGTTATAATAAAACAGGAGTTCGCTTACATCCTCAGGTCGCCTCGCGCCCAATCGGAATCGTTACGAGCTTGCAAAGCTATCATATGTTTCAGCGCCGTGAGACCTATTTGAAATTAGCGCATCTTCCCTTTGAACAAATATTAGCCGAAATGCGTAAGCCGGAGGTGAGGGCGGCTATCCTCGCGGATAACGATGTTCCACACGAATATGCGGGTTCGATGACCGCGAGTGTGCATCTCCTCTTGCAGGCGTCTTTTGAGCGCCTGTATGAAATGAGCGTTCCTGTGGATTATGAGCCAGTTGCGGAAAAGCGTTTCGCGAATTTAGCGAAGAATGCAGGTCAGTCTGAAGCTGAGTTTATGTATGATTTCCTGATTGGCGGAGATGGTCGCCGCTTCGCGATTGTCTTGGGGAGTAATTATAATGAAGGTAATCATGATTGTTTGCACGACATGATTATGCACCAACATACGGTAACAGGCTTGAGCGATGCAGGCGCGCATGTGAATATGATTTTTGACGGTGTTGCCGGAAGTTACCAGCTGATACATTGGGCGCGTGATAGAACGCGAGGTCCGCTTATTCCTCTACAACATCTGATTCATAAGCAATGCTACAAGAATGCAAACCTCTATGGTCTTACAGATCGAGGGTCTTTGGAGCTCGGTAAACGAGCAGATATCAATGTAATTGATCATGAACAGTTAGCATTAGGTCCATTGAAAGTCTTCAACGACTTGCCAGCTGGCGGGAATAGAATTTTGCAAACCTCCGCAGGATATATTGCGACACTGGTCAATGGGGTTCAAACCCGTTCATTTGATAAGGATACTGGCGCACGTCCTGGGCGGCTCATTAGGGGCTAACAGTTACGTGAGTTGGCGGCGCTGGCTCTACGCGTGTAGAGTTATGAAAAGATGGAGATGAAAATGGATTTCAATAAAAATTACCACATGACAATTGACGGGAAACCTGTCCCAGGTGAGACGGAAATCGAAGTTGTCAATCCGGCGACTGGCGAAGTTTTTGCAACCGCGCCTGATTGTAGTCCTGCTCAACTTGATGCAGCCGTGGAGTCCTCCGCTAAGGCCTTTACCTCATGGAAGAAACTCTCTTTTGATGAGCGGGCGGGTTATCTAAATAAATGCGCGGAAGCGCTTGCAAAAGTGACACCGGAAATGGCGCGTCTTTTCACACGTGAGCAAGGACGGCCTGTTGATTTCGCAACAATGGAAGTTTCGGGATCTGTGGATTGGATAAAAGCTGTTACGCAATTCCGACCACCTGTTCATGTCTTCGAAGATTCAGCTGAACAATTTGTCGAAACAAAATATGTGCCTTTAGGCGTGGTTTGCGCGATTGCGCCGTGGAACTTCCCGATTAACTTAGCCATTTGGAAGATCGCGCCTGCGCTATTGGCTGGCAATACAATGGTTCTAAAGCCGTCGCCATTTACCCCATTAGCTACACTTAAAATGGGCCAACTCTTTGGAGAGATATTACCGCCGGGCGTGCTAAATGTTATTTCAGGCGGCGATGATCTTGGGCCTTGGATGACGTCTCACCCTGGTTTTGCTAAAATCTCATTCACGGGCTCCACTGCGACAGGGAAGCGCGTGATGGAAAGCGCGTCAAAGGATTTGAAGAAGATTACACTTGAGCTTGGCGGCAATGATGCTGCGATCATTATGCCGGATGTAGATTTGGACGAAATTGCAGAGAAAATTTTCTTTGGCTCTTTCTTTAATACAGCTCAAATCTGTGTCGCCACAAAACGCCTATATGTGCATGAAGATGTATATGAAGGCTTGCGCGATAGATTGATTGCTATGGCAAAAGGCACGAAGCTTGGTGATGGGTCCGAGCAAGGCACGAATATGGGCCCTATCCAAAACATTAAGCAATTTGAGCGCGTGAAAGAACTTCTCGCTGATGCGAAAGATAATGGTCTGGATGTAATTGAATGTTCTGACATGCCAAAATCTGATGGATATTTTATTCCTGTGACCATCGTTGATAATCCACCTGAGCACACCCGCGTTGTTCAAGAAGAAGCCTTTGGTCCAATTTTACCTATGCTAAAATTCAAAGATGTTGATGATGTTATCGCAAGAGCGAATGACTCAGAATATGGTCTTGCTGGTGCAGTTTGGTCAAAGGATACGGATAAGGCGCTAGAAATTGCACGGCAGATGGAAACAGGAAATGTTTGGATTAATCAGAACCTTATCTTGAGGCCAGACGTGCCATTTGGCGGTCATAAAAACTCAGGTTTTGGTGTTGAGAACGGACTAGAAGGGTTTTTGGAATATATGACCCCGCAGTCAGTCTATATGGCGCGAAGCTAGGCTAAGGCCTCAGATTTGAGAATAAAAAAGCCTCGCATAAGCGGGGCTTTTTTATTGCTTACCTATTTTTGTTTGTCCTCGGGCCAATAGCGAGACCGTAATAAGCGTTTATAGAGTTTCCCATTTTCTTGACGGGGTATAGCCTTATCAAAATCTACTGATTTAGGACTTTTGATTGGGCCCAGTTTTTCGCGGCAATAATCTATAATCTCTTGTCCAAATGCTTCTGTTGCATCCGTCCAATCGATAGGCTGAATAATGGCTTTCATCTCTTCGCCCATATCCGGATTGGGAACACCAATGACGGCGACGTCAAAAACCTTGGGGTGTTGTATAATCAGATTTTCCGTTTCTTGCGGGTAGATATTCACGCCGCCCGATATGATCATAAAGTTTTTTCGGTCAGTGAGGTAGAGATAGCCTTCATCATCGACATAGCCAATATCGCCGAGTGTAGCCCAAGTTGGATGGAGAGGATTGCGTGCTTTTTTAGTTTTCTCGGGTTCACCTAAATATTGAAAATCAAAACCGCCCGCAAAATAAACATTTCCGATTTCACCCGTCGGTAATTCATGACCTTCATCGTCACAGATATGCAATGTGCAATTTCTAGCGCGTCCGACTGAACCCGGATGTTCGCGCCATTCGGCTGACGTTATCGTCGTGGCGCCCGTGGCTTCTGACCCTGCATAATATTCATCAATAATATCGCCTAACCAATCCATCATTTGTAGTTTGATTTCAATCGGACAGGGCGCGGCGGCATGAATAACATGTTCCAATGAAGAAAGGTCATAGCTTTTGCGCTGTTCTTCGGGAAGGCGCAGCATTCGTATGAACATTGTTGGAACCATTTGTGACATTGTCACGCCGTAATCTTGAATGGCTTGAAGCGTGCTTTCGGGCGTGAATTTCTTTGTGATTACGATTGTTGCGCCGCGGCGCATGGTGTTCGTCGAAAAGAGAAGTGGGGCCGAATGGTAAAGCGGTGCGCAGGCGAGAAATACAGATTTATCGGTGAGATTATAAATCTTCTCATAGCGTTCAGACCATATTGTATTCGCTATAACCGGGCCGCCAATCAAAGGAAGTTTGACGCCCTTTGGCCGTCCTGTCGTTCCAGAAGAATAGATTAGGTGAAACCCAGCTTCCTCATCGGAAATAAGGGTGTCAGGCATATTTTCAATATTGTCTTTCCATGAAGGTGTGGCGCCGACAGTTTCGTGGATATGATAAATATGCTCAAGATTGGGCAGAGTGTTCGGCATCGTTCTAACGAAGTCTTCCGCCGCTTTTATCTCGCTTGAAACAACCAAGAGCTTTGCGCCGCAATTTCCGAGTATGTAAGCCGCATCATCGACGGAAAGATAGACGGGAAGAGGGCAAATATAAACGCCTGCGCGTTGTGCAGCCCAGTAGACTTCTAAAAATTCCAGAGAGTTCCTAGCCCAGAGGGCGATAATATCGCCATTTTTAATGTCGCATTTGCGCAAGAATTGCGCGCCGCGATTGCCAAGCGTTTCTAGCTCCGCATAGCTTCGCTGTTCGCCCGTTTCAGCCATGATTAAGGCAGGTTTTTCAGGGTGGCTTTGGGCGTATAGTCGAGGATGCATTTTTGGAGTCCTAGCGTTTAAAGGGCGTCATAAAGTCAAAAGAAGCATCTCCAAGCTCTTTGCCGCCATCGACGTTATAAATTGAACCTGTCGTGTAGATTGACGCATCTGACGCAAGGAAGGTTGCGACATTGGCGACGTCAGTCTTTGTGCCCATAGCGCGCAATGGAATTTTCTTTTTCGTTTTTTGCGCAATGTCTTCTGTGGGAACGAGGCGAGAAAAGCCTTCTGTATCTTCAATCGGACCTGGAGAAATTGCATTGACTCGAACACCCGCTTGTCCCCATTCAAGCGCCAGGCATTTGCAAAGCATATTGACGCCCGCTTTCGCTGCGCAGGCATGGGCCTGATATGGCCGAGGTTGAACGGCCTGTCCCGCCGTGATGGCGATTAAGGACGCACCCGGTTTAGCTAAGTAATCCCAACTCGCCCGAAAGACGTTAAATGTTCCGACGAGGTCAATATCAATAACGGTTTGAAACCCTTTGGAGGATAATCCAACAATGGGAGACAGGAAGTTTCCTGCGGCACCAGAGATAACACAATGAATATCGCCAAACTCTTCATGCGCTTTTTTAAAGGCCTCTAATACGCCGTCATAATCCCGAACATCGGTTGCAATACCGAGAGCCTTTGCGCCTTTTTCTTTTAGGCCTTTTACAGCGATATCAATTTTGTCTTGCGAGCGAGATAAGATGATAAGGTTTGCGCCAAGCTCAGCATATTGTTCAGCAATGCCTAGATTGATGCCAGAAGAACCGCCTGCAACAAATGCCGTTTTTCCTTTTAATAGGTCTTTGGAATAAATCTCTGTCATGGTTTTCGTTTCGTATTTTATGTGAGGTTGTGTGTGTCGTGAGCGCTTTATTGCCCTGTGAAATTGGCTTTTCGTTTCTCGCGAAATGATGAAACGCCCTCGATGAAATCATCGGTTCGTCCAGCCGTTCTTTGAAAGTCTCTTTCCCGGGCTAACTCTTCAACGAAACTTGAATCTAATGATGCCCAAGTCATTTGCCGAATTAGCTTTAGAGAGAGGGGCGGGCCTTTTGCGAGTTTTACCGCTATCTCCTCGGTGACCTTATCTAAATCTTCGTCTTCAACGAGCCGAGTGACAAGGCCGTCTGCATAAGCTTTCTCTGCAGAATAGCGTTCACCCAATAGCATAATTTCCATCGCTTTGACGCGGCCGATAGCGCGAGTCATGAGGTAGGGTGCTGCCCCATCGGGGACGAGGCCAATGTTGCAAAACGACTGCAGGAAAAACGCCGTTTTGGAGGTAATGATAATGTCGCCCATGAGCGCCAAACCACACCCGAAGCCGACGGCTGGGCCGCGGACAGAGGTAATAAAGGGGATAGACAGATCGCGAAGTTTCAAAAACATAGGGTTGAAAATACGTTCTAATCGTATGCCCATATCCCGATCAGGGTCGGTCAGATCAATATTTCCACCCCCGGATAAATTCGCGCCAGAGCAAAAGCCGCGCCCATGACTGCCTAGCACAATAGCGCGCGCTTCTTTGACGCCTTTGTCGAGGGCGAGCATGATTTCTTGACCCATTTCACCGGACATTGCGTTCAAAATTTCGGGTTGATTTAACCGGATATACGCCACGTCATCACGGAGTTCATATTCAATTCGTTCAAATTCTGGCACCGAAATCTCCGTTAGGCCCATGATTATTCTGTATTGCTTGCTTTTCTAACATATCTTACTAAGTAAGATAAGAGAAAATATGCGACTCTGCGTATAGGATTGAATTAGGATGTGAAGATGAGCGATGACTTTGGCATTTTAGCCGTTGGGGCTTATATTCCTCGTCGGCGCCTACAACGACAGGCTATTCATGCGGCGAATGGATGGTTCGCGCCGAATATGCGAGGTTTAGCGAAAGGTGAAAAAGCCATTGCCAATTGGGACGAAGATGCCGTCACAATGGCTGTGGATGCCGGACGAGATTGTTTGGGTGGGTCTACGAATGAGTCGCCAGAAACACTTTCAATCGCGTCGACAACGCTTCCATTTTCTGATCGCCTAAATGCAGGCATTGCAAAAGAGGCGCTCAATCTACCCGACAATACAGCGGCGCTCGATTTTACAGGAAGTCAAAGGGCTGGAACATCTGCGCTTATTCAAGCACTTAAAGGTAGAAGCTCACATCTCTGCCTTGCCGCCGATAATCGAAAAGCGCGTCCCGGATCAGAATTTGAAATGCTCCAAGGCGATGCTGCGGCGGCTATTCTAGTCGGTGTTGGCAAGCCCATCGCCAAACTTTTAGGGCATCATAGTCTAACGATTGATTTTGTAGATCATTTCAAAGCGACCGGTGACGATTTTGATTATCATTGGGAGAAACGTTGGGTTCGCGATGAGGGACACCAAGCTATTCTTGGAGGTGCAATCAAAGACGCTGTCGAGTCTATTGGACTCACCCCTGCGGATATGGATCATGTTTTAATTGCTTTGCCGGGTAAGTCTCTCCCGCCCAAGCTGATTAAGGCCGCTGGCTTCAAAGAGGGAGCGGTTGCGGATACGCTCCATGCTAACGTTGGTTATACAGGAACGGCGCATCCTTTACTTATGCTCGCAAGTGCATTGGAAAATGCTGCGGCGAATGAGAAAATTCTCTTGGCAGGGTTTGGTCAGGGGGCGGATGTTCTCATTTTTGAAACCACCTCTCATGTTAAATCTGTTAGCCCCGCAAAAGGTGTTCAAGGTTATCTGGCAGAGCGTTTGGCGGATGAAAATTACATGCGTTACCTCTTTCATCGTGACCAAATTGATCTCGAAAAAGGGATGCGGGCTGAATATGATGAGAAGCAACCAGGGACGGCTCTCTCACGCAATCGCAAGACGGCGCTTGGTTTGATTGGCGGTAAATGTACGAAAACGGGAACTGTGCAATTCCCTAAAACAGACATCTCTGTCTCCCAGAATGACCGGGCGATTGGGACTCAGGAAGATTATCCGCTTTCGGATAAGGTCGCGAAAATCACAACGTTTACGGCGGACCGTTTAACCTATTCTCCTGATCCGCCAACTTATTACGGCATGATTGATTTTGAGGGCGGTGGCCGCATGATCTCTGAATTTTCAGACGTATCAGAGGAAGATGTCGAAGTCGGACGAGATATGCGCATGGTCTTTCGGATTAAGGCCAAGGATTACAATCGGAATTTCATCAAATATTTTTGGAAGGCGACGCCCATTCGGGACACGCAGAAAGACGAGGCGAACTAATGGCACGTGGTATTAAAGATAAGGTCGCCATCTTAGGAATGGGTTGTGCGCGGTTTGGCGAACGGTGGGACAAGGATGCCTCCTCACTCATGGTGGAAGCTTTTGAAGAAGCGCTTGTGGATGCAGCGATTGATGTCTCCCAAATTGATGCAGCCTGGCTGGGCGTTGGCTTTGACGGCCAAAATATTGGACCGTCGGGCATTCCGGCTGCAATTGCTTTACGTCTTCCGAATGTGGGTGTGACAAAGGTTGAAAATTACTGTGCGAGTGGGACTGAATCATTCAGAGGTGCCGTCTATGCCGTTGCTTCTGGTGCAGCAGATATTGCTCTAGCAATGGGCGTCGAGAAGTTAAAAGATACAGGTTACGGGGGCTTGCCCGTTCGCACACGCGGCACCCAATGGGATATCATTGGCACGAATGGATCTGCGCCGGGGAATTTTGCTCAACTCGCTTCGGCTTACCGGAACAAACACGGTGTTTCACCTGATGACCTAAAACGCGCAATGGCGCATGTTTCAGTCAAAAGCCATGATAATGGCGCTAAAAACCCTAAGGCGCATCTGCGTAAGAAAATCAATATTGATACGGTGATGAATGCGCCAATGATTGCAGAGCCCTTGGGTCTATTTGATTGCTGCGGCGTATCTGATGGGGCGGCTTGCGCAATTGTGACGACACCCGAAATCGCGCGTGCATTGGGTAAGTTAGACATTGTCACGGTCAAGGCCCTTCAACTCGCCACCTCAAATGGGTGGGAAATGCAAGGCAAAGGTTGGGATGGTAGCTATGTGCATACAACCCGTGTGGCCGCGAAAAAAGCCTATGCCGAAGCTGGTATTACGGACCCTGAAAATGAAATCTCACTGACAGAGGTGCATGATTGTTTCTCCATCACGGAGTTGGTCACAATGGAAGACTTATTTATCTCCAAAGATGGTCAAGCTTGGAAAGATGTTTTGGACGGTAAGTTTGACGCAGACGGAAAAATTCCCTGCCAAATAGATGGTGGCCTAAAATGTTTCGGCCATCCTATTGGTGCCTCAGGTCTTCGGATGATTTATGAAAATTATCTTCAGTTATTAGGGAGAGCGGGTGATCGACAGCGCAAAGACCCGCCCAATCTTTGCTTGTCTCATAATTTGGGTGGAATGCCCTTCCAGAACGTCAGTTCTATCGCCATTGTTGGGTTGGAGAAATGACCCAATCGGGAATGAGCGATGATGTCTTTGCGCAATTTATAGATCAATTGCGCCGCTATGTTCGGGAACGTCTCGTGCCGGCAGAAGACGAAACAATTGAGCATGACCGCGTGCCAGATGACATTCTGGCCGAGATGAAAGAGATGGGTTTATTCGGTGTTACCATCGCTGAAGAATATGGCGGGGCAGGTTTTTCAACTTCGCAATATATCACTTTCATCAAGGAAATAAGCTGGGCGTTGCCAGCCTTCCGTTCAATACTCTCTATGAATGTGGGAATGACGGGTAACGCCATTTCATCTAGCGGTACGGATGCCCAAAAATCTTATTGGCTACCTCGCTTGGCAAGCGGGGATGCCATTGCCTGCTTTGCCCTGACCGAACCCGATAGTGGTTCCGATGCGGCTGCTCTTACGACGCGGGCTGTGAGAGACGGTGATGATTATATTATCAATGGATCCAAACGTTATATTTCGAATGGACCCTTTGCGCATATGGGTATGATTATGGCGCGAACCAATGCTGAGAATTTACCAAAGAATGCTCATATCAGTGCCTTTTTGGTTCCCCTCGATTTACTGGGGGTGAGCTTGGGGAAGGCTGATAAAAAAATGGGGCAAAGCGGGTCTCGTATCTGTGATATAATTTTCGAAGATGTCCGTGTCCCAGCGGATGCCTTACTGGGCGGCGTAGAGGGACGTGGATTCAAAACCGCAATGCAGTCTATTGATACGGGACGACTATCCGTTGCGGCGGCGTCAGTGGGCTATGCGAAACGTATGCTCGACTATGCGTTGAACTATGCGGTGGAACGTAAAGCCTTCGGGGAAACCATCGCAAACTTCCAACTCATTCAAGCGATGTTGGCCGACTCGAAAGCAGAAATTTACGCCGCTGAAGCTATGGTCGAGGATGCAACACGGCGAGCGGATGCAGGTGAAGATATTATTGTGAAAGCCTCTTGCGCAAAAATGTTTGCCTCTGAAATGTGTGGCCGCGTTGCAGATCGCGGCGTTCAAATATTGGGCGGTGCTGGCTATCTCAAAGAATATCTAGCCGAACGCTTTTATCGGGATTGCCGTATTTACCGAATTTACGAAGGCACAACGCAAATCCAACAATTGGTTATCGCGAAGCGGATGATCAGAGCTCACAAACAACAGACTTAATCCATGTATGATCTTTTAAAAGGCTTGCGCATTATTGAAGCGACCTCATTTGTCGCTTCTCCATCGGCAGGCATGTATCTCGCCCAGCTTGGTGCAGAAGTTATTCGTGTGGACCATGTCAAAGGCGGGCCAGATTACAATCGTTGGCCGAAAGCTGATAATGGCGCGAGTTTTTATTGGGAAGGCTTGAACAAAGCGAAGAAGTCGCTCTCGGTGAATTTGAAAACGACTGAAGGCCGAGAGCTTCTGCAGCGGCTTGCGGCGTCGGGCGGAGAGCAGGGCGGTATCCTTTTGACCAATTTCCCTGTCGGCGGATTTTTATCCTATGAGAATTTAAAAGCTCTACGAGAAGACATCATTGTTGCGCGCGTTATGGGGCAAGCCAATGGCGGGCCTGCGGTCGATTATACGGTCAATTGCGCGCTCGGTGTGCCCTATATGACGGGTCCGGATTCGCTCGGGGATGAGCCTGTGAATCATGTCCTACCCGCTTGGGATTTATTAGCCGGCGCCTATACTGCCTTCGCAATATTAGCCGCAGAACGTCGCCGCCGTGCAACCGGGCAAGGGGCGGATGTGCGTGTTCCGCTATCCGATATTGGGATTACGAGTCTCGCCAATTTGGGCCAAGTCGCAGAAACGCTCTACACCGATGAAAACCGCCAAAGATATGGGAATGAAGTTTACGGCGCATTTGGCAAAGACTTCTCTACAGCCGATGGGCAACGCCTAATTGTTATGGCGATTTCGCCGCGGCAATGGACGGGACTCGTTAAGGTGCTCGATATTGCCGAGGATATTGCGGCGATTGAAGCGGAACGCGGCGTGAATTTCAATTTTGATGAAGGTGTCAGGTTTGAGCATCGTGACGTCTTATACCCGCTCGTCCAAAGTAAGATAGCGCGGTGGAAGGCAGCAGAATTAGGCGAAGCCTTAGACACTGTGGGTGGCTGTTGGGGAGCCTATCAGACGTTGAAAGACGCTGTGACCGACCCCGCACTTGTGACTGAAAATCCGGTATTTGAGATGATGAAAAATCCAAGTGGTTTTAGTTACCCCACGCCAGGTTCAGTTGCAACGTTAGGAGGGGAGGCTCGCGGAACACCAAAAACGGCCCCACACTTAGGTCAAAATTCCGAAGATGTTTTGAGTGATATTCTTGGGATGGATAACAATGAAATAGCGTCTCTCATCGACCAAGGCATTGTGAAAGCATAAATGAAATGAGCCACTCCGAATTATTAGAACGTGCAAATGCTGCGTTAAAAGCGACTGAGATTTATGTCGATAACGTTCGCAAAAATGTTCAGGGCCGTGTGGTTATTGACGGCCGCGCAAAGTCTGATTTAGTCAATCGCGAGCAACGTGCCGTACATGGATATGCCTGGGTTGAAACGACTTACACTGCGCTATTGTCTGTTTTGGATTGGGCAAAGGATTTGTCGGGTCGGGGTGATTTGAAAGAGGCTGACGCACTCGCAGTTGAAATTGCGTTCGGTGAATATCTTTCTCAATTTGTGGGCGGCATTCCTATGGCGCAGAACGAATTTATTCGTCCCGCAGATTTTGGAATGAACGATGCAGCGCATGAACTTGCTTCGAGCGCAGCGGTTAAGGTTTTCATTGAGCATGGCAATACGGCTGAAAAGCGTCAGAAATTAGCGGCGTTGATTTCTGACGGCCAAGGTATTTCTGAGGATTTAAATGATGATTTGCTAAACGCTGTGCGGGAACAGTATCGCCGCTTTACCGAAGAGCGCATTGTGCCTGATGCGCATGAATGGCATCTGGCGAATGACCTGATTCCAGATGAGATTGTCACGGAAATGGCGGAACTGGGAACTTTTGGCGTCTGTATTCCCGAAGAATATGGCGGATTGGGACTGGGTAAGTTGTTCATGTGTATCGTCACGGAAGAACTAAGCCGAGGATGGATTGGGGCGGGTTCACTTGGCACGCGTTCCGAGATTGCGGGGGAGTTGATATTGCTGGGCGGGACTGATTCTCAGAAAACAGAGTGGCTCCCTAAAATTGCGAGCGGTGAAATTCTGCCAACGGCGGTCTTTACTGAACCCGACGTTGGGTCCGATCTTGGGTCTTTGAAAACAAAAGCGGCGCAATCACAGTCTGGAGAGTGGGTTCTCTCTGGTGCTAAGACTTGGATTACCCATGCCTCGCGTTCTGATTTGATGACCGTTTTGGCCCGCACAAATGCAGATGAAAAAGGCTATGCAGGACTCTCCATGTTTCTCGCGCCCAAACCTCGCGGGACAGATGATAATCTATTCCCAGCGAAGGGCATGTCAGGCGGCGAAATTGAGGTTCTAGGCTATCGCGGAATGCGGGAATATGAGCTGGGTTTTGATGATTTTACAATTCCGCAAGAGTCTTTGCTTGGGGCTGAGCAGGGGCGCGGTTTTAAACAACTCATGAAAACATTTGAAGGCGCTCGTATCCAAACCGCTGCGAGGGCTGTTGGTGTGGCTGTGCGGGCTATGGAGCTCGCCCTTAAATATGCGCAAGAACGCAAACAATTTGGGAAGGCGATTTTAAATTTCCCCCGTGTTTCAGATAAAATTGCTATGATGGCCATTGATATTTTAATGTCGCGAGAAATCACTTATTTTTCAGCGCGTGAAAAAGATAAAGGTCGGCGCTGCGATATAGAGGCGGGGATGGCGAAGCTTTTTGCTGCGCGGACCGCTTGGAGTAATGCGGATTCAGCTTTGCAAATTCATGGTGGTAATGGGTATGCCC
>CAYWSI010000011.1:0-25624 GCA_964460585.1 uncultured Algimonas sp. | reverse complement strand
GATATTCTTCAATTGGCAAATGGAACGGAAGTTAGAAACGCAAAAACACGCCATAGCCGCCGGCAATATAACGCCGTCGCAGGCTTGAAGTCACGAAATCAAGCTATTGAATTGCTTAATTTTTTTGAATCAAGAAATGGGCCTTTATATGGATTTCGTTTTCACGACCCATTAGATTATGAGGCCGAGTCTATCTTAGGGATTGGCGACGGCGAGCGCACGGAATTTGATCTAATTAAATATTATGGCAGCTATGCCCGTCGCATCACTAAGCCCGTGGAAGGGACGGTACGTGTTCGCGTCGATGATGTGGAAACGCCTGTCTCTGTTGATCATTCACGCGGGTTTATCCAATTTCAAATCGCCCCTGGTGACGGCGCAACTATATCTGCAAATTTTGAATTTGATGTGCCGGTGCGCTTTGCGACTGAGGCGCTGGAAATTGTGCTCGACGACTTCGGCGCAACAGACATTCAAAATATCCCGCTGATAGAAATTTTTCAACATGAGGAGGCTGGTGATGGATGACGTTACTACATTTTGCCACCTCTGGATTTTAGACTTTCCGAACCGTCCCAGTCTTTATCTCACCAATCATGATGATGTCATTCACTATGAGAACCAGATCTATCACCCACAAAATTCTGGTGTTGCTGGAGTCACCGAAACGCGCACAGGTCTTGCAGTGGATAGCGGCGGCGTACGCACAAAGCTCACCCTTCCAAACCTCTCTGCCCAAGATATTCGAGATGGAGCTTTGGACGGCGCGCAGCTCTCTCAATATCGGCATGATTGGCGGAGCGGCGAGACAACGCTTCTTTCCAAAGGTCGTATCGGGGAGATTAGTTTTTCGGACCAAGAGATTTCTGTCGAGTGGCTCGGGCAGTCGAGCCTCTTGGACCGCAGTACGGGGCGCGTGTTTTCTCGGCAATGTGATGCCAGTTTTGGCGACAAACGATGCGGATTGACCCTTTCTGACTACCCAGAGGGTACGATTTGTCCGCGCAGCTTCCAAGCTTGCCGTGATCAATTTGCAAATAGCGTCAATTTTCGCGGATTTCCTTACTTATTAGGAGATGACGTCCTGCAAGCGGGAGTTCGGGATAGTGATATTCGCGATGGGTCGTCGCGCTACCGATGAGCGATACTCAGACACGCACGGCCATTTTGGAGTGCGCGGAGAGCTGGCTTGAGACGCCATATCGTCATCAATCCAGTGTGAAAGGGGTCGGAACGGACTGTCTCGGCCTTATTCGCGGGATTTGGCGGGACTTATATGGCGAAGAACCAGAAATTCCGCCTGCCTATACGCCGGATTGGGCGGAAATCACGGGCGAGGAGACGTTGCGCGATGCGGCGATGCGGTGGTTAGAACCAGTAGAGATACCGCAAATAGGCGATATTCTCTTATTCCGAATGGCACCCAACGCGCCGTGTAAACATCTCGCGATTTTATCCGCGCCTGACCAAATCCTCCATGCTTATTGGGGAAAGTCCGTCGTGCGGTCCAGTTTTGCACCCTATTGGCAGCGGCGACATGTCGCCAGTTTTGCCTTTCCCTCTCTACTTTAGGAGCCTCTTATGGCGAATTTTGCTGCTGCTGCGACACAATTTGCGGGAAATGCCCTTGTCCGCACGGCCACGACCCTCGCGGTGAATCAGGCGACAGGCTTTATTAGCCGCGCTTTTGATACCCGAAACTTTCAAGGCCCGCGTTTGGAGAGCTTTCAACTGCAAACGAGCCGTGATGGTGCGCCGATGCCGCGTGTTTTTGGACGTGTTAGGCTCTCCGGACAGGTGATTTGGGCCAGCCATATCCGCGAAACCTCTACGGAAACGCCTATTGGCGGAAAGGGCGGCGGTCCCACTCAAACTGATTTTGCTTACTCTATCAGCTTTGCGATCGGCCTTTGCGAAGGCGAAATCGCAGGGGTGGACCGGATTTGGGCCAATGGCGCGCCCTTAGAAACAGCCGGAGTGGATATGCGTGTTTACCGCGGGACAGAGT
Organism: uncultured Algimonas sp.; assembly: GCA_964460585.1. Taxonomy (GTDB): domain Bacteria; phylum Pseudomonadota; class Alphaproteobacteria; order Caulobacterales; family Maricaulaceae; genus Litorimonas. The sequence goes on along the minus strand of CAYWSI010000011.1, from coordinate 23,616 downwards.
CGCAAATGCCCGACCCCATTATCGCAGCAACGGAAGGCGGCGCTGCGCCTGCGTTTCGCGGAACGGCCTATCTTGTCTTTGAGGACTTCCCATTGGCCGCCTATGGTAACCGCCTGCCGCAGCTAAGCGTTGAAGTTGTACGGACAGGCAAACGTGTCGGGCGTTTGGAAAGCCTTATTCAATCTGTGAACCTCTTGCCGGGCTCGGGTGAATTTTCCTATGCAACTGATATTATTGAGGAAAGTCCGCGTCCAGGGCAGACACGGCCCCTCAATATGAATAATCTTTCTGGGCAAGCGGATATAGAGTTGGCGTTAGATCAGCTACAAGCGACCCTCCCAAATTGCCGAAATGTGTCCATCATTTCCTCTTGGTTCGCGAGTTCTGTCGATATTGCGACCTGCGAAATTCGGCCGGGTGTGGAGCGGCGTAGCCGTAATATTCGCAACGCAAATTGGCAGGTTGGGCGAGATGATAGAACCCGCGCCTATGTCGTCAGTCAAGATGATGAGGGGCGTCCAAATTTCGGCGGAACTCCGTCTGATGAAAGCCTTATCCAAGCGATACGTTCTATTAAAGCTCGCGGGATGACGGTGACGCTTTACCCCTTTATATTGGTGGATGCGCCGGGCTTCCCTTGGCGGGGACGGATTAGCGGCGCGGCGGCAGATGTTGCCAATTTTTTTGGCGTTGCACAGCCCTCTGATTACAGTCTTGGTGCGGGCGAAAATCACTACCGTGCATCAGATAATGGCTTTCGGAATTTCATCTTATCTCATGCGAATTTAGCGCGGCGGGCAGGGGGCGTGGACCGCTTTGTCATTGGGTCTGAAATGATTGGATTGACAACCATTCGAGATACTCAAAATAACTTTCCTGCCGTGACCGAATTAGCAAATTTAGCCACTGATGTACGAAGCCTTTTGGGATCGCAAACGGGGCTAACATATGCCGCCGATTGGAGTGAATATTTTGGCTTTCATCCGCAAGATGGAAGTAATGATATTTTCTTCCACCTAGATGAATTATGGGCGCATCCTGCGATAGATGCAGTCGGTATAGATGCTTATTTCCCGCTTTCAGATTGGCGCGAAGGTGAGCATTTAGATGGGCAAGTTTTTGCCTCTATTTATGACTCCGATTATTTAATTAGAAATGTCGAGGGCGGAGAAGGGTATGATTGGTTTTATGCCTCTCAATCTGACCGTGATGCGCAAATTCGATCTCCGATTTCTCAGTGGGTTTATCGTTATAAAGACCTTCGAAATTGGTGGTCTAACGAACACCAAAACCGAATTGATGGCACCCAACAAACGCCGACGAATTGGGTGCCACAAAGCAAACCATTCTGGCTAACGGAAGTCGGATGTCCTGCCGTGAATTTCGGTGCAAACCAACCGAATTTATTCTCTGATGGTAGGTCTATAGAGAGTAATATACCCTATTATTCAAATGGTTCACGTGATGACTTGATGCAGAGGCGCTATTTAGAAAATTTAATTAGCTATTGGGACAATCCTGCAAATAATCCCATTTCAGACGTTGATGGACGCGCTATGATTGACCCGTCTGCGACCTCAGTTTGGGCGTGGGATGCAAGGCCGTTTCCCGATTTTCCTGCGCGAGACAATGTTTGGGCCGATGGTCAAAACTGGCAACGCGGACATTGGGTGACAGGACGCTTAGGAGCTGTCGCCTTACAAGATGTTATATCGGAAATTTGCGAAGATGCAGGACTTTTGGATGTCAATCTTGCAGATGTTACAGGGCTCGTATCTGGCTTTATTATTGACCGCCCCATGCGGGCGCGAGATGCGTTGTCACCGCTCATTGATAGTTATGATTTAGTCGTGTCTGAACAGGCAGGGAAAGTTCATTTTGCGGCTCTACCAAACCTGCCCGTAAGAGCCTTGTCTTTTGATGATTTGATAGCGCAAGAAGGTGGTCCTATTCGTTTTACGTTGGACGATAATATGGCGTTTTTACGAGATGTTCGTTTGACCTTTATTGACGCTGCGCGGGATTATCAATTAGCAACCATTTCGGCCCGGAATGAGCTGGCCGAAACCGTTCGCATTGCGGACCTACAAGCGCCGCTTGTTATGGATATGTCCCAAGCGAATTTGATCGTTGAAAATGCGATCGCGCGATCTGAACCGTCGCGCCGCAGCGCGAGCCTCTCCATGCGGATTGAAAAGGCTCCAGCGGCAGGTGATATTGTGACTTTGCCTGATACAAATGGACTTTGGCAGGTCGGGCGTGTGCGGTTAGGGGTGCAAGCTGATTTAGAGTTGGTGGCCTTACCTAATCGTCTTTCAAATCCAGTCGTCACAAGCGGCACGCCAATAGTCACATCTGACCCGAAATGGGTGTCGGAACCTGTGGCTTTGGCTTTTGATTTTCCGGGGACAGCAGATTTGCAGGTTGGAGCCTTATTAGCCCCTTTTCGAACATCCCAGATTTCTTTCGATAGCGGCGAAGCGAATGTGTCAGCGCCTGTGAAACTTGGCGCTTTGCTTACAAATTTGCCCTTTGCGCCTCCTGTTCTATGGGACCGTAGAAACAGTATTGAAATTTACATGCCAAATGGAGCAGGGTTTTCCGTATCAGAACAGGAGGTTCTCAACGGGAAAAACCGTTTCGCCATTAAAACTGAGGCAGGATGGGAAATTATTGGCGCCGCAGAGGTGACCCTTATCGGAGATGAAACCTATCATTTGAACGACCTCTTACGCGGGTTGCATAATTCTGATGATATGATGATGGATGAAGTCGCGGCGGGAGCGCGGGTGGTGGTCTTAGATGAAGGGCTGTCGACCCTACCCATCAATCCTGACTATATTGGCGAGATGATTGAAATATCCATTTCCGCGGCGGGTCGCTCGGGTGTGCCTGCGGAACATGAATATGTGGCTGCGCATTTACGTCCGCTCTCCGTCGTGCATCTATCCTCAAAACCTGTTGGCGAGATGACGGAACTGAGTTGGGTGCCACGTAACTTGGACGGCTCAGATGCGGTGAACCCACTTGCGGAATTTGAAATCAGCTGGCCAGATGGCGTGAATCTAACAAGTGGAACCTCAGCTCTTCTGCCGATTGCATCGGGCTCAATGACCCTTGTTTCCATCAGATCCAGCGATTCTTTGGGCGGTTTCGGAGTGCCCAAGACAATCAGGGTCTAAGCTGTTGAATATACCGTGTTTCGACCTATCTAACACATATGGCTAAGAACCCTTATACACTCCTCGGCGTTGCGAAATCGGCGACGGATAAAGAGATTAAGTCCGCTTATCGAAAACTCGCGAAAAAGCTACATCCCGACGTGAATCCTGATGATTCGGCGGCGGAAGCGAAGTTTAAGGAAGTCACAGCCGCCTATAACCTCCTCTCCAACCCCGATTTACGTCGGCAATATGACACGGGACAGGTGGATGCGTCTGGCCAACAGCAGAATCCATTTGCAGGCGGATTTCGTCACGCAAATGCCCAAGGCGGTATGAATACGGGCTTCGGCGGCTTTGGCGGTATGGGCCAAGATGACATGTCCGATTTATTCTCGTCTTTATTTGGCATGAATATGGGGGGCATGGGCGGCCGCCGACAAGCCCATGGCGGCTTTCAACGGAGGCCAGCCCGGCCGCAAAAGGGCGAAGATGTGCGCTATAAACTCAAAATGAGCCTCGTTGATGCCTTAACAGGCGGCGTAAAAGACTTGGGCAAGGGGTTAAATGTCCGCTTCCCGAAAGGCATAAAAGACGGCCAAACCCTACGTTTGCGCGGAAAAGGCAAAGCAGGCGTAAATGGCGGCCCTGCTGGGGATGCTCATGTCAGAGTTCTCGTGCAGCCGCATAAACGCCTGACGCGGGACGGAAATGACTTGCAGTTGACTGTGCCTATTTCGCTCTCAGAAGCGATGAAAGGTGTGAAAATTGATTTGGATTTACCGACTGGGAAAGTGTCAGTCTCAATGCCAGCCGGTACAAATACAGGCAAACGCCTGCGGTTAAAGGGGAAGGGCGTTCGCGCCAAAGACGGGACAGGTGATCTTTACCTAACTGCGCAAATCGTCCTGACGGATGGTGAACTGGCAGGAGCGTCCGTCTTGGCGGCGCAACTTCCCGACGGTGAGAATCATGAGTTAAGACGCAATTTAATCTGAACTTAACACAAGGCCTTGAAACATCGTTAATGCGACTTATCTGTTATGTTCAGAAACTGTTCAGGGGCGGGGCGCTATACCGTGTTGATGTTGACCAAACGACATATCTTTTCGGCTGTGATAGCTTCAATACTGTCTTTCAGTGCAGTAAGCGCTGAGGCACGTCCTCAGTATCATAATAGTTCTGTGGTGAAAAAGGCTCAGCGCTCAATTTCCGCTGCAGAAGCCAAGTCAATTGCGCGAAAACACGTGCCTGGCGGTAAAGTCGTTGATATAAAGCGGCGCGGAGATGCATATATCGTCCGTGTTCACAAAAAATCTGGCAAAGTTGTCGATGTTAAGATTGACGCGAATACAGGACGTGTCAAATAACGACATAAATTGTTGGTGCTTGACGAAAGGTCCCCCCGATGAGAATTCTTATTGTCGAAGATGACGCTGATTTATCGCGTCAGTTAAAGTCTGCTTTTAAAGATGCAGGTTATGCCGTTGATGTTGCTATGGACGGCGAAGAGGGACATTTTCTCGGTGATACTGAACCTTATGACGCGGTGATTTTGGATCTCGGCTTGCCTCTTATTGACGGTGTGAGTGTCTTGCAAAAATGGCGCGCGGACGGAAAGAAATTCCCTGTGTTGATTCTTACTGCACGTGACCAATGGTCAGAAAAAGTAGCTGGATTTGATGCGGGTGCAGATGATTACCTGACCAAACCGTTTCATGTTGAAGAATTGATGGCGCGGTTGCGTGCACTCTTGCGCCGGGCTGCGGGTCATACAACCGATACGATCGAACTCGGTGATCTCATGGTTGATAACCGCGCGGCGCGCGCTTTTGTTGACGGTATGGCGATTAAACTGACTAGCCACGAATTTCGGTTGCTATCCTATATGGCCGCGCATAAAGGCCGCGTGATTTCTAGGACGGAACTCGTTGAGCATATTTACGATCAGGACTTTGATCGGGATTCAAACACGATTGAAGTTTTTGTCGGACGCCTGCGTAAGAAAATTGGCACTCAACGTATCGAGACGGTTCGCGGTCTTGGCTATCGTCTGCTGGACCCCGACTCTGAAACAACCGATTAGGTTTTAAGGCCTTGACCATGGCAAAAGGGTCTCCACCATCCCTTGTTTCCTCGCTCGTCCGTGCCGCGGGGCTCTGGGCGGTGCCGGGTTTGATTGGCGTGACCTTAGCTTTGGGGCTTATCTCCCGAAACTCCTCTTACCAAAGTTTTGATGAACCCCTAGAATCAGCCGTGCTATTCCTGATTGCAAGCGCTGAAGCTGATGATGATGGGACCTTGCGATTATCGCGGGAATTAACGGAGCCGCGCTACCAAAGGGCTTTGTCAGGTCGCTATTGGGTGATTGGGACCATCGAAGGTGACCGAGAAATTATACCCATAATATCGTCGCGGTCATTATATGGAGCCTCTCTGCCCGTCACGAGCGCTATAATTTCAGACTTGGGTGAGCAAGGACAGGAGCCCGTACGATTTACAACGCTAGGGCCGGACCTCGATGCTGATGAAACCTTACGCGTTGTGGCGAATCAGGTGGTTCTTCCAAATATGACAAGCCCAGTTGTGGTCCTTGCAGCCGCAGACCGTGCACCCGTTATACGATCTATTCGCAATTTCATTCTGACGGCGGTGGTGTTGTTGCTAATTTTAATTCTCGGCATGATTTTTGCGGTTTACGCGCAAGTTAGGTTAGGTTTGCGCCCGCTTTTTGATTTAGGCCGACGCATTGCCGATGTACGCGAGGGGCGCGCTGTTTCTGTAGAGGGGGAATATCCGCTTGAAATTTCTCCTTTGGCGATTGAGCTAAATTCTCTGATTGCGCATAATAAGACAGTTGTAGATCGCGCGCAGACACATGTTGGAAACTTGGCGCATGCTTTGAAAACACCAATAGCTGTTCTTCGCAATGAAGCGGAAGCTGCGAAGACAACACCTTCAGAAATCGTTGCAAAACAAACGGATATGATGGCGTCTCAAGTGGACCATCATCTTCGCCGCGCGCGGGCTGCGGCGCGCGGGCAAGCTATTGGCGTGCGGGCTGATATGGACACTGTTATTGATGGATTGGTTCGCACCTTGCCGCGTATCTATCGAGATAAAGATTTGACGATTGATAAAATTGGCGACACGGGCCTCACCTTCCGCGGTCATCCCCGTGACCTAGAAGATATGATTGGCAATTTGATGGATAATGCGGCCAAGTGGACGGGCAGCCGGATAGAGGTTGTTGTTCGAAAAATTGAAGATGGGGTTTGTAACGTCCGAATTTCGGATGATGGTCCCGGATTGACAGGGGAAGAAATTGAAGAGGCCTTGAAACGCGGCGCACGTTTAGATGAAGCCACACCTGGTAGCGGATTAGGCCTATCTATCGTGAAAGATTTGGCAGATGCTTACAAAGGTTCCCTAGAATTTTCACAATCTGACATGGGCGGTCTCCAAGTTGAACTTCATTTACCAATCGCAGTCGACATATGAGTAAGCCCCCCATCGCATTAGAAGCGCGAAAATCTGAAGAGGCGCGATTATTTTCCCCTTCAGCTGGACGGAACAAGGCTGATATTTCGACGGCCTTAGCTGAAATTCTACCTGTTGGGGCTTCCGTTCTGGAAATTGGCAGCGGAACAGGGGAGCACGGAATAGCGACAGTCAATCTACGTCCAGATTTGACGTGGCAATTTTCTGATCCCGATGACGTCTCTCGCGCCAGTCAGCTGGCGTGGTCAGAGCATTCCGAACATGATTTTCCTGCACCTCTAAACCTCAATATGGAGGAGCCCGCATCCCGCGCGCAAGTCACGACGAAATATGACGCCATATTTAGTGCAAATATGATCCATATCGCACCAATATCGGCCCTTCATGGCTTGGCTGCACTTGCAGGCCAAGCCCTTGGCAAAACAGGTAAAATGATTCTTTATGGCCCTTTTTTGACGGGAGAATCCTCTGCGCCATCAAATTTAGACTTTGATGTGTCATTAAAGCGCAGAAATCCAGCTTGGGGTGTCAGAGATTTAGACGCTGTTAAGCATATATTCGCAAAGCAAGGCTTTAATGACGCCAAGCTTTGCAACATGCCAAAAAACAACTTTATTCTGGAAATGTCGCGACGCTGAGAAAATATCCAAAGATGGATGTTTCGTCATGTTTTGGACAGCATTGGGTCATACGCGACCCTGCAGTCTCATAAGCGGAAAGGTTTCGTTGTGTCTAAGATTAAGTTGACATTGTTAGGGTCAGTCATGGCTTTCGGGTTTGCGCCTCAAGTCGTGGCGCAAGATGATGTAATCATCTTTGCCGAATCTGATAGGTATGAAGTTGTCTTGGAACAGCCGATAGTTTTTGAAGCTCAGGATGCAAATTTTAGGTCATTGCGCGATCTTGGTGAAAACCAGTCGCCAGATGCCCCCGCCGTAGCCCCATCAATCGAAACAGCTCCGACAATCGGGGTAACACCATTAACTGAAATAGCTCCCGCAATTGGTACGGCGCCATCAGCCTCACCTTCCGTCGGTCTGGGAACTTCAAGTTTAGGTTCTCCATCGCCCGCCTCTGCAAATATACTCGACTTACCGATTACTTCATTGCCATCGATTGCTAACCTTGTTGACCGGGTGAGCCCGTCTGTCGTGAATATCATTGTCAGGACCGATACAGGCGAGACAACCAGTGAGGGACAAGGATCTGGATTCCTGATTTCCGAAAACTTGGAAGTTGTGACGAATTATCACGTCATTGAAGGCGGTACGACAATCGAAATAGAATTTAATGATGGTCGCACATATCCTGCGTCCATTATCGGTACGGATGAGGAAACTGATCTCGCGCTTTTGAAAATTCAAACGAATGAGAAAATTCCGCATGTGAATTTCCATCAACCCCGAGATCTCCGGATTGGAGACTGGGTTGTCGCGATTGGCAACCCGTTTGGTATTGGTCAATCAACGTCATTGGGCGTGATTTCAGCCATTGGCCGTGAAAAAGTCGATAGCGGCTCTTACGTTGATTATATTCAGACAGACGCGACAATTAACCGAGGGAACTCTGGTGGACCTTTGTTTAATCTCAAGGGTGATGTTGTCGGGGTGAACTCCGCTATTTATTCTCCGACGGGCGCGAGTGTCGGTATTGCTTTCGTTATTCCGCATCATACGGCAGAGCGCATTATAACCGCATTGCGTGAAGAGGGCCGTGTCCGCCGAGGATACCTAGGCGCCGGGCTTCGTACAGCTGAATATTCTATTGATGGCTCTCCTGGATATTTCAAAGGCGGCGCAACTGTGAATGATGTCCTGCCCGGATCCCCAGCCGATATTTATGGCTTGCAAGTCGACGATATTATTTTGGATATTGATGGCCAGGTTGTCAGAAACTCAGTTCAAGCCACAAGAGCTATCGGGGGTATCCCGCCCGGAGAAGTCGTTAAATTTATTTATGAGCGTAATGAGAAAACATATTCTTTGGACGTCCAAATTGGTGAACGTCCTGAGAAATATGAAATACGCAAGGCGAGTGCTGAATCTCAAGGCCTACCGCCACCTCCGCCACCAGAGGATAAAGCTAAGCCAAAAGTGAATATCGACACAGGGCTTCATGTCTTAGATATATCAGCGGAATTCCGCTCAGCAATTAATATGCGGTCCGATCAAGTTGGTATTTATGTGGAAGCCGTCGACCCGGGTAGTGTAGCTGAACAAGCCGGATTTAAATTGGGCATGGTCCTAATGGAAGCCGACGGACAACCTATTGCGGAAGTCGCTAAATGGAAGTCCATTGTTTTGAATGCCAAAGAGGCTCAGCAAGACGGTCTTGTCGTTTATGTCCGGCATAAAGATGGGCGTGAAGCCAACATGGTCTTGCCTTTATATGACTCCGCACCGGCGGGCTCCCTTGCGAATGTAAATCATCCTTCAAAAGTTCAAACGTCTTTTGGGGATAATATCGAATAATCAATCACTGGGCGGGGGCCTAATGGAGAAAAAAATGAGAATATTAGTCGTCGAAGATGACTCAGTTGCCGCCGAATATGTCCGGAAAGGACTGATGGAAGCTGGGCATGTTGTTGACCTTGCCCCCGATGGCGATTTGGGTTTGGAAATGGCCCGAGCCGCCGATTATGATGCTTTAATTCTCGATCGTATGCTGCCCAAACGCGATGGTTTGGAAGTTCTGGCAGACCTTCGTGAAGACGGCGATGCCGTACCTGTGCTCATTCTCTCCGCGTTAGGTGAGGTAGATCAAAAGGTAGAAGGCCTGCGCGCGGGCGGAGATGATTATCTCGCCAAGCCTTATAGTTTCACTGAACTCTTAGCGCGTGTTGAGGCGATTGGCCGCCGGTCTGACCCGACAGCCGCCGTGACGAAACTGAAAGTCGGCGGACTTGAGATGGATCTTCTTGCGCGTACTGTGCGCCGTGATGGCCAGAAAATCCTATTACAACCTCGAGAGTTTCGTTTGCTGGAATGCTTAATGCGCAATGCAGGCCGCGTGGTGACACGGACGATGTTGCTTGAAAAAGTTTGGGATTATCATTTTGACCCCCAGACAAATGTTATCGACGTTCATATCTCTCGCCTTCGCGGAAAGATTGACAAAGAATTTGATGAGCCGCTTCTGCATACGGTGCGCGGCGCGGGCTATCGTTTACAAGTCTAAACAGTTAAGGCCGTACTTGAATGTTCGGCTCGATTAAAAAAATCTATCGTAACACGCTCTTTAGGCTGTCTCTGTTGAGCGCGTTACTCTTTGTCCTCTCGCTCTTTGTGGCGTTGGGGTATATTTATTACGCGACGATTGAGAGTGAGTTTCGTCGTGTTGACCGCGCTAATGAAGCAGAGATTGCGGAGCTACAGGACTTTTATGATGCGGCTGGGAAAGATGCCGTTGACAGATCGCGCCTCGTCGGGCTGATTGATCCGCTGGAATCTATGACGTCTTTAAACGTCCGGCAAATATATCACCAAAATGGTGCAGAGACGGTCAAAAATCTCGTTATTGCAAGAGGTTTGCCTTATGGAGATCAGCCCTATGAGCGCGTATATGTTATGCGGGCAGGGCAAGGGATTACGGGTAATTTAGCGCAGATTCCGGTTGAAACGACTGGCGATGGTACGAGCCTTTTGCCAGAGGAGAAAGCCAATTCCCGACTTACGCGCATGGAAATGACTTACCTTCTGCCGCAGCTTGAGGCTGAGTCCTTAGAGCGACGTGCGCGAGCGATGGTTGGGAATTTATTTTTGAATAACGAACCCACGATTACAATTTTGGTGGGGCGAGATGTAGAGAATATTGAGCGAACGAGAGAACGTGTTGGAACGGCTATCTTAACCTCATCTGGGATTGCATTGTTGTTGGGATTACTCTCATCCTTTTTTGTTTCGCGTCGTTTCGCGCGCCGTGTGGAAGGGTTCAACCGCCTTGCAACGGATGTGCGGTCAGGGAATCTCGACCGCCGCGCGCCGCGAAATTACTCCGAAGATGAGATGGATTTACTCGCGGAGCATCTGAATGCCATGTTGGATCATATCTCGCGCCTGATGCAAGCTATGAGATATGCGGGTGATAGTGTCGCACATGATTTACGAACGCCTTTAACGCGCCTGCGAACGCGCCTGGAAACAGCAGCTGTCGAATTGGGCGAAACGGATGAAGCGCTGGTTTTGTATGAAGCCGCAGGAGATGCAGATCAGCTTTTAGCGACGTTTGATTCCGTATTGCGGATTGCGCGTTTGGAGGCGGGCGAACGCCGAGAACTTCTAAAACCCTTAGACCCGAAACCAATTTTGGATGATTTAGCGGAGTTATATGAGCCTGCCTGCGAAGATGCGGGATTGAGTTTTGAAGCTGAAATCGCATCTAAGACATTAATCTTAGCGGATCGCGGCTTGCTGTCTCAGGCCGTTTCGAATTTGCTAGAAAACGCCATTAAATATACGCCGCGTGACGGGGCCATACGTTTAGTTAGCCGCAGACGGCGAGGCGGCGGTGTGGAAATATCTATCCGTGATGATGGCCCGGGTATCCCAAGCTGGGACCGTGAGCGCGTTAAAGAGCGCTTCGTTCGATTAGATAAATCTCGATCCCTACCAGGTAGCGGTCTTGGCTTGTCTTTGGTTGAAGCTGTTGCTGACCTTCACCGAGCAGAGTTTATTATGTCGGATAATGAAGACTTACCAGCCGTTGATAAAGGCGGTGATCCTGATCGACCGGGGCTAAGCGCCAAGCTCATTTTCCCTAAGGCAAAAACTGAAACTTAAGTCTCTGCTACTTAACCAATTTAAGTTTAGGCTGCAGTGTCATTGGACATAGGATGCGGAGGTGGCCCAGACTCAGTCTGAGCATATTCTACAGGCGCTGGCGGGGGGACGTTTTGAACTTGAGGTGTTGGCTCGGTTGGTATTTCAGGCGATAAATTCGGCGAGGCCACATTACCACTCACTTGAAGAACTTCTGCAATATCCTGTGCCAAGCGTGAAATTTCACTACCAACTTCATCGGAATCTTGTTTAGGTTCTTTGACTTGAACCGTCAGAGGTAATGTAAAGGTCACTGTGGTACCTTCGCCTATGACTGAGCTAATGTTGAAGTTACCGCCGTGTAGTTCGACCAAAGATTTCGACAGCGCTAAGCCAAGGCCAGTGCCTTCGTGCTGACGGGAATGCTGACTCTCGATTTGCTCAAAAGGTTGAGCCAAGCGAGCGATGTCTTCTTCAGAAATACCAATCCCTGTATCAGTGACATGGATGATGAGGCCCGCAGATTTCGGTTCAACAGCAATACGGACTACGCCGCCTTCCGGTGTGAACTTAATCGCATTCGTCGCCAAGTTCAGAAGAATTTGTTTGACGGCGCGTGGATCAGCCTCAATTTCTGGGGTTTGTGTACCTTCATATATGAGTTTGAGACGGTTTTCATCCGCGCGACCGCGAATAATGCGAATAACCTGCGAGATCATATCGGACATGATCATGGGTTCAGTATTGAGTGTCATCTTACCCGCCTCAATTTTCGACATATCCAAAATATCATTTATGAGAGACAACAAATGCTGGCCTGAAAACAGGATGTCATTGACATATTCTTTGTAGCGCGTGTCGCCTAAAGGTCCGAACATCTCCTTTTGCATAATGTCCGAAAATCCGTTGATTGCGTTTAGCGGCGTCCGAAGTTCATGTGACATATTGGCTAAAAATTCAGATTTAGATTGGTTGGCTTCTTCCGCTCGGATTTTTTCCTGTTCATAGTTTTCAGCCAATTCCACAATTCGAACTTGGGATTTGCGTAACACATTGATGGTCTTCTCAAGCGCATCTTGATTGACTTGTAATTGTTGTTCGCGTGTGCGGATGGCGGAAATTTCGGTTCCGATGGATACACGCCCACCATCTGCTGTTTGTGATTCTAAATAGCGCAGCCAACGTCCATCCGCGAGTTGGATTTCATTGCCAGATTCCGTTCCAAGTTCGAGGGTTTGCGCAATATTTTTTATAGCATGATACTCAACCGTTGCGTATGGCAAACCTGGTTGAAGCTGTCCCGTTTGGAAACCGAAAAAGTCTTCGAATTTATTATTCCAAAGAACTAGACGATCCATTTGATCCCAGATGACAAAACTATCATTCATAGATCGTAAAGCATCATACAAACGGGCCTCTGCGGATTGTAAACGCGCCTGTGCGCCTCGCGCTTCCGTAATGTCTAAGGCCATGCCGATGACAAGTTTGGTTTGTTCGTCTCTTTGAGTTGGACGTCCGCGGCAAGATAAGAAAATTGGCATGGTTTCCACGCTCATTTCGGCTACAAATGGACCATTAAGCGTCGCGCGTTTTAGGAGGTTGTAAAATTGATCTCTGTATTGCGTTGAGAAGAGGCCTAGAAAATCAGGCAAAGTAAGGGTCGTCTCTTTTTCCGGGAGGCCCATCGTTTTAGCCAGAGACTTTGATAGGAAAGCTGTGTTGCGCGTTAAATCAACTTCCCATATTCCGCCATGAGATCCGTCAACGGCAGTACGGTAACGCTGGCGCGAAATTTCCTCTATAGCGTTATTATGACGTTCCGCATCTAACTGTTTCAGAAGTTGGTTCATAATCATGTAAATGAGCCAAGCCGAACCTAAGAACAGTAGCCCGAACAACATAAGATTTTGCATGATACTCGCGTTAGTTTCACGCTTTTTCACGTCCATGACTGATAAATAGGACTTTGAAATTTGCACCGCCCCAAACCAGACATTTTCCCCGTTCCATTTGTGCGCATTGACTGTAGAAATTGCTGTGCCGCGTATGGCGCTTGATAAACGATTTGCGGAAATGCGATAGAATGTTTGCGGTCCTTGCGAGGCAACCTCTCGTGAGCCGTCAATCACACGACCTGAGTTTCTGACAAGGGCGCGCGACCCCATATCCTTCCCGATAAGCGTCCCAGGCTCGAGCGCGACAACCAAATAATTGTCACCAAACTTGCGGGTCACAACGGGAGTCGCAACGCCTTTATCATTGATGAGTGAATCAACGGCGACGCCACTGGCTGGAAAATTTCGTCGATCGAGTCTGGCTAGCTGTGGTCCAGCTCCGCGGGCGTCAGCCAATACCTCGCCATTACCGGTCAATAAAGTCGCTTCCAAAACCGTACGAGAGCTGGCGACATTATTGGCGATTTGCTGTGGGTTAGCTGGTCTCGCTAATGCGAGGTCCATCCATTCGATTTCCGCATCTAAATTACGGATAATTGCTTCGGCATCAACGGTAAGTGCCGTTTTGAATTGTTGTATTTGGTCTTCCCGCGCGGTGTTCATATCATTGAAGAATTTGATCGCTGTGATCAGGATGAATAGCGTGAAAAATAAGAGTGTTGTAATGAGAAGCCGCTTGAAGACAGCCCGCCCGCCTAATCGTTCGGAGAGACGACTGACAAAATCTTCTCCGTGCGCGGATGTGCCCGGAGGTACAGAAAATGCAGGGCGAGAGACAATCGGTTGGGAGGTTTGTGCGGATTGACTCATAGATGGCCGTGCAGGGGCAACCCCTGTAGATGTTGTATTCGAGTAATACGGGTTTTGGCCATGTCCGTTTTGCAAAACAATAATTCCCTTTGCCAAACGGCAATCCCAGTCGTGATGATTGGTTTTATTTGCGTCAGCACAAAAGAATCACCACGAATCATCTCTAATGGGTTTAACTCTACCCCACTAGTCAGTCGAACAAAACGTGGTTAATATTATATTGAAATACAGGTCCAAAGTCCTGTTTTTTTTAAAATTTTGTGAGGAAACCCTTATGAAATGCGGGGTTCAGCTTCAGGGCGGCCAATCGCATAGCCTTGTGCCGCGTCAAAACCGAGGTCTGTGACGAATTTTCGTATCTCTTCTGTCTCGACGCCTTCGGCAATAAACCGGACATCTAGAGCCTCCCGAAGAGAGAGCATGGCCTTTAAAATTGCACGGTCTCTCGCCGTGTTAAAGGCTGCGGCAACAAAGCCGCCGTCAATTTTTAGCCAATTACAAGGCAAGGCGCGTAGGTAGCGAATAGAGGCCGCACCAGCGCCGACGTCGTCCAAACAGACAGGGTGTCCCCGTGTTTTTAAATCTGAGAGCAAAGCTTCAGCGAGGCTTAAGTCGGCCATATCCCAGCTCTCGGTGAGTTCGATGATGAGCTTTGTGGGAGAGGCTTTTAGCGCGGTTAAACATGCCAAAACAGCGGATTTAAACTTAGGTTTATCAACCGATGCGCCAGATAGATTTATCGCTATCCCAGAACCATTTGGGTTTTTGTTCAAAACGAGAATAGCTTGCGCTAACATGGAGAGGTCAAGATCTTTGATAACACCTGAGAGTTCGGCGGGGCGTAGGACGCCTTCCAAATGATCTTCCGTGTCGAAACGCACGAGCCATTCGTGATGGTGAACGTAACCATCTGAAAGATTGACAATAGGCTGACGAAACACAGTGAACCGCTGTTCTGATATGTGGTCCCGAAACCCTTCAGCTGTATGCAATGATGACATGCTGTTCAGCTATCATATAAGCTCAAACAAACCGTTTACGTGCGAAAACTCTATTTTGACGTCAAACTGGTCTTAAGCCCCACGCGTTTTTTGCGCAATTTCTAGAACATTTTTACTCGGTTTCGCAGCGATAATGCGGTCTAACTCATGGCGAATAAGGGCTTGGCGACCTGAATCGAGCTTCCTCCAAACCTCGAATGCTCCCAAGAGACGTGCCGCGATTTGCGGGTTGCGGCTGTCCATATCGAGGACTTGATCTGTAAAGAACGCATAGCCTGAGCCATCGATTTTATGGAACAGGCTGGTGTTCCCCATAGCAAAGCCGCCGACGAGGGCGCGTACGCGGTTGGGGTTATTGGGTTCATATCGCGGCGTTTCGATTAATTGCATCAGCCTATCAACACCGCCTGTATGGGGCCGCATGGCTTGAACGGAAAACCATTTGTCTAGCACGAGAGGGTTCTTTTCCCATTTGGCGTAAAAGTCTTCCATTGTCGTTTCCACGCGCTGTCCGCCAAGGCGTGTCAGCGTGATGAGCGCGGCGAGTTCATCGGTCATATTTGTGGCGCTAGAGAGTTGAGTCTGAGCGAGTTTCGCCGCCAGTGGATCTTGCCGCGCCGCGAGAAGAGACAGGCAACGATTTCGCAAAGCGCGCCGTCCGGCAGAGGCGGCGTCGGGACTAAAAGCGCCTGTATCTTTCAAGACATGATACCACTCGACAAGATCTTCCTGCAGGTGATCTGCGATAGCCCGCGTAAGCCAATTACCGGCTTCTTGCACAGCAATCGGATCGATTTCATCTAGGCTTTGTAGGACTTCCATAAATGCAGGAGGTGTTAGCGTTAATGCTTTGAAATTATTGTCAAAATTTTCATTATTCAATGTATGATTTAAAGCTTTACAATAGCCTTGCAAAGCTCCGTTTGGCGGCGGTGTTTGACCGTTTTCAATGGTGCGCGCCATATCGGCCATAAGTTGCCGTGCTAATGTTTGACCCGCTTCCCAGCGGTTAAAGGGATTGGGGTCCGCCCCCATAAGACGTAGTAAATCTTCTGTCGTAAAATCTGTTTCCAAGGTCACAGGCGCAGAGAAATCTTGAAGCACGGAAATCGAATGCGGCGCATCGACCTTAGTATATGTGACACTTGTCGCAGAGCTTTGGAGAAGGCTTAGGTGTGGTTTCGAAATAGGTCCCGTATCGCCCACAGCCTGCCATTTAATCGGAATAATGACAGGCGTTTTTTTCTCCTGCCCCGGCGTCGGCGCAAGGGATTGCATGAAGTGAATACGGTTCTCGCCTGAGGGCAAGACTTCGCGTTGGACTTTTAGTTTCGGTGTTCCGGCTTGGCGATACCAGCTCATAAAGGGTTTCAAGTTTTGCCCTGTCGCCTCTTCAAAACTTTCAATGAAATCTTCGACGGTGGCGGCTGTGCCATCACATTTTTCAAAATAGCGGTCAGAGCCCGCTCGGAATCTCTCAGCCCCTAAAATGGTTTTCAGCATACGGATGAGTTCCGCGCCTTTTTCATAAATCGTCGCCGTGTAGAAATTATCGATCTTCATATAGGAGTCAGGACGCACGGGATGGGCGAGGGGGCCTGCATCTTCCGTGAACTGCCGTGCCCGCAATGCGCGCACATCTTTGATACGCTGAACGGCGGCCCCGCGCTGGTCGGCAGAAAATTCTTGGTCGCGGAAAACGGTGAAGCCTTCTTTGAGGCAAAGTTGGAACCAATCGCGGCAGGTCACGCGGTTGCCCGACCAATTATGGAAATATTCATGGGCGACAACGGATTCGATGCGCTCGAAATTCATATCGGTCGCGCTCTCGGCATCGGCCAAGAGGAGAACCGAGTTGAAGATGTTCAGTCCTTTATTCTCCATCGCGCCGAAATTGAAATCGCGGACGGCGACAATCATGAAGCGGTCGAGATCATATTCACGGCCAAAAGCCTCTTCATCCCATTTCATAGACCGCTTGAGCGCGTCCATCGCATATTCAGCCTTGGCTGCATTTCCGGGGTCGACGAAAATCTCAAGCGGGATGTGACGTCCCGACATCGTCGTGAAACTATCTTCGAGAATGTCAAATTCCCCCGCAACGAGGGCGAAGAGATAGGCGGGTTTGCGGAAGGGGTCATTCCAAACGGCAAAATGACGGCCCTTTCCAGCAGCGCCTTCCTCAATTTTATTCCCATTGGCGAGAAGATGCGGGTAAGTGGCGATATCAGCTTCAATCCGAACGGTGAAGACGCTCATGACATCGGGACGGTCGGGATAATAGGTGATGCGGCGGAAACCTTCGGCCTCGCATTGCGTACAAAACCGCCCGCCAGAGACATAAAGCCCCATCAGCGTCGAATTGGACGACGGGTCGCACCGCGTTTCAATCTCTAGCGTGAAGCTCTCAGGTGTTTTCTGAAGGGTCAGCGTTTCCTGATCCAGCTTATATTGCGAGCGCTTGAGCTTTTTTCCGTCCAGCGAAACGGATTTCAGGTCGATATTTTCGCCGTTCAAAACCAAAGGCTCATCGCGCAGACGTTTGACCTCAATTTTCGATTTCACCGTCGTCGCCGAAGGCTGCAAGTCAAAATCCAAATAAACCGAGGTCAGCTCATGGCTCGGCGGCGTGTAGTCTGAGAGAAGGGTAGGCGTCGGGGCCGTATCAGTACGCATAAATCATAGTCCTATTCTTAGGGACTATTTGGACAGGCTCGCGGGAGAGTTCAATGATTTAGGTGAGTTTGGGACCTAACGACGTTGATATCTAAACTCAGCCACTTTCGTTTCGCCAGTTCGGCTACATCTGCGAGGTTTCAGAAAAATATCGAGGAGCTCTAGAACATGGGTAAATTCATCGAGCATTTTCTGAACGCGAATTTTACTGTTCATTGAATCTGTGAGCCAATCCACCTCAAAGAGATTGTCATTTTTAATCGGGATGAGCAGCTCATTATTATACAAGACGCAGGATAAGTCCGTCTTTGGCATTTTTGCATCAAGCTCGATAAGAGCGCTTTGAAATCTTGGACATAGGAGTGTTCTGATGATGCGTTCATTCGAGGCACGAATTATAATTCTGCCGTCTGGATATTCGATAACGCCTTCATGCTTAATTGCGGGCCTTTTTCGCGGATGACCGGACACGTTTGATCGGGTGATGATGGCTTCCCCTTGCATCCTTTCATCGACGCCAAAGGTGAGCACAAGTCCTTTAAAAACAACAACTGGTCCAGATCGGCTCCATGGACGGTGCCTGGACAGAGTTATTTCTCGCAGCCCAAAGGCCCAATGCTCATGAAAGCCATGTAAGATA
Source organism: uncultured Algimonas sp. (assembly GCA_964460585.1). Taxonomy (GTDB): domain Bacteria; phylum Pseudomonadota; class Alphaproteobacteria; order Caulobacterales; family Maricaulaceae; genus Litorimonas. The sequence continues at coordinate 5,115 of CAYWSI010000011.1, read as the reverse complement.
TCATCTGTCTGTACAATATGATGCTTTGGGAGGGCGTCAAATTCATAAAGGATTTCCGCGAGAGCTTTACTGACGTTATCTTTTGAAATGTTTTTGGGTCTGGAATGTTGCCAGCCAAGAAACTCACTGATGCCTTTTGTGAGGTGGAGTTTGGTTTTTTTTCGTAATTTAAACAGGGGCAACCCAAAGCCAAGCATCGGGAGAGCAACGGGAAGAAGGATAGCGGCAAGATAAGCTCTTCCAGACCTGCGGCTATCCTCCGCTATCTTGATTATCTCCCAAGAGAGAAACAAACCGACAGCCAAAAATGCAATTGCAAGTATGATACCTATGGTGAACCGTGTTTTTCGTTGGCTTTCAAGGCCCAATAAAGGAGGTTCAAGCGAGCGCTCATAATATTCACTAAATCTGGTGAACTCAGTTCTATTCGATTTTAAGCCGCGCTCACCCATGTAGATGCCTATACGCGAAAATTGTGTAAATTGCTTTAAACCTGCCCAAATCGCGGGCCGCTTACAGGCTTAGCTAGAAAATTATGGGAAACCCGAACTATTACATTGAAGGGTACAGTTCCGTGTTGGTGTTGTTATAGTCGGGAAATTTTTACAGAATGGAGACCTCACAATCATGGAAAAAAGAAGGTTTCTACTCGTCCATGGGGCTTGGCACATGGCGACGTGTTGGGACCATGTTGTGCCGCGGCTAAAGGCTTTGGGACATAAGGCTGAGGCCATTGATCTTCCGGGTCGTTCAGCGTCATTTCCATCAGGTTGGAAAATCACCATTGAGGATCATATCGAGGCAATCGTTTCAGCGGCCAGCCAATTCAAAGACCCTGTAACCTTAGTAGGTCATTCCATGGGTGGTATAATGATATCGGCAGCCGCAGAAAAACAGCCGGAGTTGTTCAAACGTCTTGTCTATCTTTGCGCTTTTTTGCCCAAAGATGGCGATAGCCTCATGTCTCTCTCGCAACAGGATAAGGGCTCTAAGGTGCCATCCGTCATGTCCATGTCATTATTGAAAGGCACGAGCCGTATTAAAGGCGATGCGACCAAGGTTTTTTATAATGATTGCACGCCCGATATGGTGGAACTGGCGCAGGCTCAATTGGCGACCGAACCGGGCCGGCCAGTCCTTAGCAAACTCCAATTAACCGAAGAGAGATTTGGCACTTTACCGCGGTCCTATATTCTCTGCACTGAGGACCAAGCGATAACGATAGACTACCAAAAACAAATGCTGGCCAGACAAGCGTGTGACAAAACTCACACATTAAATGCGTCTCACTCACCTTTTTTATCAATGCCAGACGCATTGGTCGACGCGTTCATAGAGGTGAGTGAATAGCGTTTATCTCGCTATTTCTGGAAATGATAAACCCCGAGGGTTTCCCCCCAGGGTTTACCGCGCCCCGCCCCGGTCAATGCCGCTCAAGCCTTAGCACGAGCGGGTATTTCTTATGGCTGACCTAACGACCTTGGCACGCCAAAGCTTCGGTATATTCCGGGCCTGGACTCACACCGTCATCATTCGTCCAACGACTGCGCGAACGCAATCGACGGCGGGCATAGCTCGTCTCTTTTGTAAAGGCATGCGCATCGCGTTTTGCCGCTAGGGTTTTTAACTGTCCGGATATACCTTCGAGCCAAGGATTATCTTTCCCTTTGATGGCGGCCTCCTCCAGCAGGGCATCGACCGTATCCCAATCACACTCTCGCGCAGCCTTTTCTGCTTTTTCCTGTAAATCCGAGGATTCAACTTCTTGAATCCGGTCCGCTAAAGATTTCGAAACCTCAAGCGCATCATATTCACGTTTTGACACAAGAGGTATGGCGAAGCCAACGGGGCCCGACGCATAAGTTTGACCATCCATACCGGATGAATTGATGGCATATTCAAACAGAGCACAGGCCTCGCCCGGAGGAACGGGCGTATCCAATTCGGCCGTTATCAGGACCCAGCTTTCACCTTCATAAGCCACATCGGGCAGAGCATACTCACCATTTGATTGCCGATTGTAATTATTTCTAACCGTCAAGGTCACGCCCTTCACCGGCTTTAAAGCCAGCCTTACATTTCTGAAAACCAGAGACGATAAAAAATCAAACTCTGTAGCGAAAGGCTTCATCAAATTAGCCGCGGTTTCGCCGTAATAGGCTTTCCCGCCGCCAGCTTTGGCCATTTCAATCATCAACTCTTCATTGAAGTGATATCCCAAGCCATAGGTTGATGTTGTTACGCCGGCTTCAGCGAGACGTGCAACTTGTGCAACAATTTTAGCTGTGTCCGTCAATCCCTCATTAGCGTTGCCATCCGACAGCAGCAAAATTCTGGAAATTTGGTCATGTGCAACATGGTTTGCGAGTTGCGAACCGCCTTCCAGCCATCCGGCATGTAAGTCAGTACATCCTCCTGAGTCCAAGCCGGCTAAGGCTTGTTTTACATCTCGTTGCTGAACGCCTTTTCTGTACGGCATTAAAACTCTAACATTGTCGTCAAAGGCGATGACGGACATAGCGTCTGTCTTTGTGAGCTTTGCCGCCATGGTGGTCACAGCTTCGATCGCTTGACAGAGAGGCTGGCCGTCCATGGAGCCAGACCGGTCGATGATGCAAGCCAGTTGCTTGCCCGGCGGCGCAGGCAAGTTTTTCGGGCGATCCGGTCCTTCGACCTTAATCAATATATCCACTGAGCCTTTGTAACCAAAGGGCAAGGCAGCTTTCAGTGTTTCTGTTTTTATATCAAATTTTTCCATTTTAAAATTTCCATCCATATCTAATTTATTTTTGTGTTTTTTTTATGTGTTCAATGACCAATTGTGCTGCGGCGCGACCCCAAATTTCGATCGCATCATCCGACAAGTTTTTGACGACGTCTGTGTCGAAATAGATGTGACACCATGAGGACATCGTCAGTTTTGTAAGATTATCAGTTTCCACCTCTTTGGGATTAAGCCCCAGTCGCTGCATGGCCCGCTCTCCGTCACGCCGTCTCGAGACAGTTTGATGTCGATGTTTGATCGCGGCTTCACGGGTTGAATACGTCTTATTCTCTTCCTCGCTTCTTCGAAACTTCTGAACAAGCGATCTTGCAGAGGGCATTTTGGTTCGATTTTCTCCTATTAACGCATCAGGGAGTAACTCAATCATTCGCTCCGTTGTTTCCGCGGATTTAAACTCCGCAATTTGTTCCAGGCTCCACCCTTCCGATTTCATGACCAGCGCGAACATGAGTTCGATGAGGTGTTCTTGTTTGTAATACATCCGCTTCGGATCGAGCTCAGGTTTTCGGATAGGTTTGGATATAATGTCCCGCCTGACATAGTCTCGGATCAGCCGTTTATTATGACGCTTCCCGGAAAGAGATAGCGGCTCTACCAAGGCTTGAGAGACGTCTTTAAACGCCTCTATATCCCCGCACCAATCTACGTAGTCTGCCAACATTACGTTTCTCACGATTACAAAAAATTATGTCAATGACACGAGTGCTGTGTATATCTTGATTTTTGGATGTCAATGACATTTTGTAATGTCAATGATATTTCTTCACATAAAAACAGCAAGTGTACCTAATGAATCTGTGGCATGGACGTTTGATGGGACTTCGCCTGACAAAAACCGGACAGGTTGCGCTGGCTAGAAAATCGAAGCGCAGTACCGTCGACGCGTTTGCGACACGGGGTTAGATTATGTCCGGCCGCTGCATTAAAAAGCATCGCCGTAAGGTAGTGCAATTCGTGTAAACGAAATGCACGTGGCGCTTGCGTAAAACACTTTTTCTTATCGGTACTCCGTCGTGGGGGCCGACCTTACGGGCAGTCCTCTTTCTCGGAGGTTTCGCCTCCTATTGGCAGGTTGCCGCCTATGTTGAAATTGTTCAAATTTCAACGAACCAACCCGGCGCGGTATGCCTAAAACGATTAACTGGCTGTCTCCCCATAGTTTCAGCGGGGACAGCGAGGGTTTTCCTATGTCTAAATTTCTGCGCCCAATAAAAAACCCTGCCGCGTGCGGGGTGCACAGGGCAGGGTCTGAATTTAGATTTGCGGGAGAGCTTACTCTTCCTCTTCGCCTTTCGCAGCGGCTTCAGCTGGCGCTTCTTCCGCATCTGGGTCTGGCGCGGTGAATTCCTCTGGGGCGTCGCCTTCGAACATAGACACAGCATTGGCTGCACGTTCGGCATTGGCTTCGGCCATATCGGCTTTCTCTTCGGCCATCGCGGCGGCGATAACATCTTCGCCTTTTGCTTGGCGTTCGGCTTCATCTTCGGAGCGCGCGACGTTGACTTCGACATCAACGGTGACTTCCGGGTGAAGTTTGACTTTCACGCCGTGCAGGCCAAGCGCTTTAATCGGCTGCTCGAGCACGATCATATTGCGCTTCACGCCTTTGTCTTCGAGGCTTTCCGCGATGTCGCGAGCCGAGACAGAGCCGTAAAGATTGCCTGTGTCGCCAGCCTTGCGGATGAGGATAACTTTGGCGCCGTCGAGTTTCGCGCCATCAGCGGCGGCCTTTTCGCGGTTCTCTGCATTGCGTTGCTCAAGATACTCACGCTCCGCTTCGAAACGGGCGAGATTGGCTTTCGTCGCACGAAGGGCTTTTTCCTGCGGGAGCAGGAAGTTACGGCCAAAACCGGGTTTGACGTTTACAACGTCGCCCATATTGCCGAGCTTTTCGATACGTTCAAGAAGGATCACTTCCATGGTCGTTCTCCTTCCTTACTTCACTTCATAGGGCAGAAGGCCCAAGAAGCGTGCGCGTTTGATGGCACGGGCCAGCTCACGCTGTTTTTTATGAGAGACCGCAGTGATGCGGGCCGGCGCGATTTTGCCTTTTTCAGACATGTAACGCTGGAGCATTTTTGGGTCTTTATAATCAATCTTGATCCCATTATCGCCAGAGAATGGGCAGACTTTGCGGCGGCGACGGAAGCCCGAACGCGACGGCAAGTTTTCGATTTTAATTTGGTCTTTTGCAGCCATGATCTAGTTCCGATCTTTACGTTTACGCTCTTCGCGCTTTTTAAGGATAGGAGAAGGCTCTTCGCTAAACTCGTCGACGCGAATCGACATGTAACGCAAGATATCTTCATTGATGCGGTGGGTCCGCTCGA
>CAYWSI010000010.1:0-26049 GCA_964460585.1 uncultured Algimonas sp. | reverse complement strand
CGTTTGTCCACGCCTCTATATAAGAGCGCGACAATATCTCCGATTTTATCGAGCCCAGTGCCAAGGGCGTCTAAAATTTGCGTCTCCCGAACGAGGCGGTGATCAATATAGGCTTGCACAAATTCCCGAACTTCCGTGATGGCGGGGCCGTGAGTTGGGCGAATAATGTCAAAGTCTCGGTCTAAAACGGTTTTCAGGCTATTGAGATAATCCCCCATATGCCCATCGGGCGGCGAAACCACAGAGGTTGACCAACCCATGATATGATCGCCTGAGAACAGAGTGTTTTCTTCATGCAGGGCGTAGCACAGATGATTAGATGTATGGCCGGGCGTATGAATCGCCTCCATCGTCCACCCATCTCCTTTGACGATATGTCCGTTTCGAATTTCAACATCTGGTTTGAAGGAAAGGTCATCGCCGGCTTCCAACCGGATTTCACCGCCTTGGGGTGGGACAGGCTGGACGCCAAAACCATAGACTTGGCAGCCATGTTTTTCAGCCAAAGGTTTGGCGAGCGGACTGTGGTCGACATGATGATGTGTCACAAAAACATGGGAGACCGTGCGGCCTTCTAAAGCGCGGTCTAGCGCGGCAATATGGTCTGGCGTCGTTGGGCCGGGGTCAATGACGCAAACTGACTCTTTACCGATGATGAAAACCCCCGTTCCCGTATAGGTGAACGGACCTGGATTATCGGCGATAACGCGCTGCACAAGCGGGCTAAGCTGCGCGGCGGCGCCATATTCAAACTCGAAAGATTTTACAAAAGGTATGGCCATTACAGGCGCTCCATTAGCGCGTCTCTTAAGGCATGGCCAAGGGTTTTAACGGCTGATAACTTATCTTTGATTGATAGGGCGAGGGGCGGTCCCATGTCTGTTTTATTGACGTCTACAATATATATACGGCCGTCTTTGGCGTCCCGTAAAATATCTAAACCGCCCCAATCAAGCTGCATAGCGGCGCAAAATGCCTTAATTTTGGATAATTCTTCGGCGCTGAAACAATCAGCGGTATCGGTTATGCGCACGCGGGTGTTAAGATTTGCGAAGCGTTTATTGACGGGGCGTTCTTTCAAGAAAACCAATGGAATATCCCCGAAAACTGTCGGGCAGCGGTAATCCAGAACGGTTCCGTCTTTCGTCTTATTGTCTACGAGCTTTTGATACACGCGGCCGGGCTCGGCGGGCACGGGACTCGTGTGAATTAGCGCATCATGCACGCCGTTTTCTTCGCCTTTTTCTAGAAAGGGCTCAGTGGAGGTCGCTGGGTCGAGGGCGAGAGCATATCCGAATATGGTCTGAAAGATTTGCGCGACATGGGATTTGGAGATGTCGGTGCAGTCGCCATTTAATGTAGGGTGCGCCGTGGGTACCGTATCAACATGAGTTAAATCAGAGAAATGGACCGTCAGTACGGTTTTGTTTGGCTCTCCAGACGTGGACTGCGTTAGCCCGGCCTGTCTTAGAGCCCCCCAAAGTAAATACCAAGGCCGCGGCGCGCGCGGGGCGTAGCTAACTTCAATCGGCAGCTTTGAGGAAGGTCGCCGCAATTTTTCACGAAAAATATAATAACCGCCTCGCCAGACATCCCGGGCTAACGCTGGGGTAAAGGCGATTTCGGCTTGTGTCTCCCGCACACGAACGCCGCGCCAAGACCAGTCAAAATCTGAAAAAACGGACATAGCGTAGTAAAATCCTGAAATGGGCAAAAATTTTGGCCCTCGCCCTAAAGAAGAGGTGCGGTGAACAACATCTCACATTTAGGTGACAAAAATGTCACATAAAGCCTAAAATGACAGAAAATAGGTGTAAATTCTAATAATTCATTAACATAAGCCCTTGCGGTCACCCTCAGACTAGATTTTAAAAGAAAGCAAGTGCGAGATAAATCGCATAGCATATAGTTCGGAAGGGGTTCCAACATGAATGATACGATTAAAAAGTATCTAATGCAGTCGACTATGATTGCAGGACTAGCGACAGCCAGTTTCACTGCGCCAGCTTATGCACAGGTTGCGGATGAAGATTTAGCCGTTGAGGTGATTGAAGAAGAAGAAGTTGTTGAGGAGAGCGGCGATCAGATCGTTGTTACCGGGTCTCGTCTAAAGAAAGATACTTTCTCCAGTTTTAAACCGCTTCAAATCATCGATTTTCAGGAAACGCGCGAAGTCGGTCTATTAGACACGATCCAAATCCTGCAAACAAGCGAGGCGGCTGCTGGTATTCAAATTGACTCGTCATTTGGTGGATTTGTTCTTGATAATGGTCCTGGTTCTGAAACCATTAACTTACGGGGCCTTGGCGCAGATAGAACGCTTGTACTTGTCAATGGTCGTCGCTTGGCACCTCTTGGTGTTGAAGGTGCGCCGACCCAGCCTTCCATTAACTCAGTGCCGTCAATTCTCGTTGAAAATGCTGACCTTCTCTTAGAGGGTGCTTCATCTATTTATGGTTCTGACGCGCTTGCCGGTGTTGTCAATGTAAGCTTGGCACGTGATTTTGAGGGATTTCAAGTTGAAGGATCGACCGAACTTGCCGAGCAAGGGGGCGAAGATTTCACGGTTGCAGCACGCTGGGGCAAGAACTTCGATAATGGATTTTTTGGTATTGCGGGCGAATATGACCGTCGTGATCGCGTGACGATTGCTGATCGTGACTTTTTCGCAGACTGTCAAACCAATGTAGAAATCGATGAAAATGGTAATATCCGTCGAAACAATGTTGAAAATGCTGTCACGCAAGAACTCTTTAATGGGTTGAGTGCCAATCCAATTGATGTGGACAATCCTTGTATTGTTGGCGGAACAACAAGCCGCTTTATTGAGCTATCAGGTTTGCCTTTCGGAAGCGTCTTTGCGAACCGTGCGGATGTTGGTGCCGACGAAACGGTCTTGGGTATTCCTGGATTTACCGATCCATTTGTCTTCTTTCCCTTTGACGCCGATGGTGACCGAGTTGTTGATAATTCGCTCCGCCAATTCTCGATTAACGGCAATGATAATACGGCGGACGTAATTTCGCCGCAGGATCGCTACAATCTCTTTGCCTTTGGTGAGTTTACGATCGAAGGAGAGGCTAATATTACGCCTTTCTTTGAAGTCTTGTACTCGAATACAGAAAATGAAACGGATTCGGGTTCAGCTCAACTGTTCCCGCAAGTTGGCTTTGATAACCCCTTTAACCCCTGCGGTACAAATGGCGTTGATTGTGGGGCGGGTGTGTCTCAACCAGGAGGCTTGTTTACAAGTGAGTCCTTTATTGGAGACTTTAACACATTCCAACGTGATATTGACCCGAACCGAGATGGTGACACAAGAGATGCACGGATTTGTGCGACTTTTGGGGCGCAATTTGACCCTGATGGAAATTTGATCCCGGGTTCCGGACCATTTGATAACGCAGCCTGTACGCCCGCTCTATTTGGGCTAGGTGCTCCAGTCGGTCCGATTAATGTACAGCCAGTTGTTACGATTGATAATGATCGTACATTAACTGATATTAGTTTAGAGCAAATTCGCATTGTTGGCGGATTTAAAGGGGATATTCCCGCATTTAATCATGATCCAGATGGGTTTTTAAATTTCACGGACTGGTCTTTTGAAGCGTCAGGACAATTCAGTCGATCCGTCGGTAAATCGTCTCGTATTGGTATTCGCGAAGACCGTCTAGCCCTAGCGCTCGGTAACGCGCCTGTCGACTTTACGGATCCAGATGGAAATGCGTTCGTGGTGGGTGATCTCTTACCAGGGGTTGACCCTTGTACTGTACCTAATGGTGCGATTGTGACTGCTGATGTCACAGATGGCTGTGTCCCAGTTAACCTGTTCGCGCCTAATGCTTTAGAAATTCGAGGAAGTTTGTCAGGGCCAGAAGCGGCCTTCCTCTTTGATTCTCGCGATTTCGATACAGAATATTTCCAAACCATATTAAATGGATTTATTTCTGGTAAGGTGGCGGACCTGCCAGGAGGTGATGTACTCCTTTCCTTGGGTGCGGAATATCGCAAGGATGAGATTGACTCTGTGCCGGATGATATTGCTGCAAACGGCCTGTTTTTTGGGTTCTTCTCAGACCAAGGCGCCGTTGGTAGCCGCGACATTATTGAAGGCTTTGGTGAGATTTCCGTTCCGCTTGTTGCGGACAAACCTTTCTTCAACCTCTTAAGTGTTGATGCAGGTGTCCGTGTGCTTGATGACGAGTTCTTTGGGTCAGAAGCTGTTTATACGGTTTCTGGTGGGTGGAGACCGACAGACTCCCTCTTATTAAGAGCTTCATATGGCACATCTTTCCGTGCGCCAAATTTGGGCGAGTTGTTCCAATTGCCGCAATCTGGCTTTACGACTGTGTTTGACCCATGTGTCGCGCCGGCAAATGCATTTGTGGCTGACTTGAATAACGTGGGTGGGCCTCCGGTGTTTGATCCGACGCTTGATACACGTGATGCCGATGTTGTTTCTCGCTGCTTGGCTGAAGGACTACCGCAAGATCTTGGTGGCGGGGGTGTAGCCGCCGTGACGCAAGTAGAGATTTTCAGCGAAGGGAATTTGGGACTTGACCCTGAAACATCGACTTCATTAAATCTAGGTGCCTCTTTTGAGCAACCTTTCTTTGACTCCTTTGATCTTACACTTGGGGTGAATTTTTACGATATTGATGTGGAGGATGCAGTTGTTCAGCCCGGCGTTCAATTTACGGTAAATGATTGTTTTACAATCGAACAAGATAGTCGCAGTATCTTCTGTGACAGGATTGACCGCGGGGCAGATCAGTTGATTGATTTCGTTGGTCTTGGATTCATTAACCTGAATGAAGAAGAAGTTCGTGGCTTAGATTTCAATGCGGATTTCTCCCATGATTTCACAGCTTTCGATAAACCATTCGAATTAAGTTTATCAGCTCGCGCCAACCACCTTATTGAGCGTCGTACATTATTTATCGATGATGATGGGAATGAACTCGAAGATAATTTCGAGGGCGAGTTTGGTTTCCCTGATTGGACGGGTTCTTTACGTGGCCGCCTAGCTTATAAGGATTTTGGATTTAACTGGTTCACACGATATGTCGGTGGACAAGACCAAGATGAAGATGGTGTCGATGAGTTTGGTAACGACTTTGGTGTTGATACGGATGATGACGGTTTTGCCGACACGTTCTCTGATACCTGTTTGGGACCAGCTTTTGGTGATGTAAATTGTCGTGACGTTGGTTTCACAGATGATTATTTCGTCCACAATCTCTCAGTTACCTATGGTAATAGAGACTCTGGGTTCTCAGTTACATTTGGTGTGAACAATGTGTTTGATAATGATCCACCTGAGGTTGATGGATCTGAAGTTCTTTCACTTTCCAATGTGCCAATTGGAGCTGGATTTGACGTGAATGGTCGCACATTTGTTGGTCAAATTCGCAAGAGTTTCTAAAAGTGACGATTATCACAATTTGATGAAATTAGGCTCTGAGGCTTTACCTCAGGGCCTTTTTTGTTACTGTAATTCTAGAATTCGCATGAGTTTCAGTAATTTAGTAAAGGAATCGCAATGCCCAATGCTTTAAAATCTATATTATGTTTATCCTCAATGTTTGTCATAGGCATACAAGCGCCAATTGCCTTGGCCTCGCCCGATAAGGGCGGTGTGGTTGTTAAGGACGCAATTCCTTATGAACATTGGGCGCTTCCAGCCACGATGCGAAGTGTTTCTGTTTCGCCTGATGGGAAATATGTAGCCTATATGAAGAGCCTTAGTAAAAAAGGTGAACCCGTCATAGAAGTTCGCGAAGTCGCAGATTTGCAAAAAAAACCTTATGTCGTTGGCGCGAAATCCCTAGAAGTTACAGGGTTTGACTGGGTGTCGAATGAAGATATGACGATCTCTTTCCAAAAACAGGTCAGCAAACGCATTCAAGGCTTTAATCAAGGCGCCTTTAAAGGCAAACTCGCGCGCTTTAGCATGAAAACCAAAAAATTTCAGGAACTAACTAAAGATACAGATGAGAGTTTCCAGTCAATTGAAATGATCAGGCCTCTTGTAGATGATGATGAGCATATTCTTATTCGCCTTGCTGAAGGAAAGCGAGGTCAACCTCGTAAAGCTCCGAGTTATTATAAGATGAATTTGAAATCTGGATCTAAAGAACTCATCCTAAAAGGTAATCGAGGACAATTTGGGTATGGGTTCGATCGGCAAGGTAATCCTCTTTTTGTGAGCGAATCTGCGAATGGGAATACAGAGCGCGTATATTTTTATCGACCCGATGGGACGACAAACTGGGTTGAGTTTGCACGAACAAATCGAAATGATTTTGAGTCATTCCGTCCAGTCGCACCTATTGAAAATGACCCGAGCCGTATTTACGTCTTAGCCCACAATGGAAATGATAAGGTCGGATTGTGGAAGTATAATATCACTAGCAAGGCGTTTGAGGACCTCGTTTATCGTCGTAAAGACGTTGATATCACGGGCGTAGGCTATCATTCAAATGATTGGACGAACCCCGATACGCTAACAAGTGTCTCTTACCCGGGTGATAAATTTCATCGCAAATATCTTGATGCTGAGGAGCAATCCATTGTTACTCAGTTCGAAGCCGCGATACCGCATGCGCATCAAGTTTCAATTACGTCGCGCTCAAAAGACGGAAGCGTTATAACTGTTTTCAATCGTGGCCCAAGAGATCCTGGTAGTTATTATCTCTATGATGATGGGAAGTTTTCGAAATTAGGGTCACAGAACACCCTATTGAAGGCCGATGATTTGGCTGATGTTGAACGTATTTCTTATACAGCGCGAGACGGTAAGAATATCACGGGCTATATCACAAAGCCAAATGGAGATGGGCCTCATCCCTTAGTTGTTATGCCACATGGTGGGCCGTTCGTTGGAGAAGTTCCCGTTTACGATGAATGGGCGCAACTCTTTGCTAATAATGGCTATATGGTTTTACAACCACAATATAGAGGATCCACGAATTTCGGATTAGAATTCTACAAATCCGCCTTTATCAATGGTGGCGAAGGCGGCGGAAAAATGCAGGATGATAAGGATGATGGCGCGAAATATCTTGCCTCCAAAGGTCTTGTGGACCCTGACCGTATGGCAATGATGGGGTGGTCATATGGGGGCTATGCGGCCTTGGTCGCAGCGTCTCGTCCGAATAACATTTATCAATGTGTTATTGCTGGAGCAGCCGTCGCGGATAATACGCAGCAAGTAAATTATTATCGTAATGATATCCGTGGCTCGGCGCGCGTCGAACAATTGAGATTTTGGGAAGATAGTATGAATCCCATTGATGAAGTCGAAAAGGTCAATGTTCCAATGCTTGTCATTCATGGTGATATTGATCAACGCGTGCCAGTTAAACATTCTAAAAAATATGTAAAAGCCTTGAAAGATGCAGGTAAAGACTTTGAATATGTTGAATTGGAAGACGCTGATCACTTCAGCAATACAATTCGGTACAATCATAAAATGGATTTCTATCCAAAGATGATTGAGTTCTTACAAAATGATTGCGGACCGAACGGTCTTTAAATTCAAGGTGATTGGTTAAACTTGATCCAGTAAAAAACCGGCCTCGGAGCCGGTTTTTTTATTGTCTGAATTTTAGAAGCCGTCTTTACTTTACCTCTGGAATATCGGCTTTCAACTCTTGTCCAAACTTTGAGGCTTGCCGGGCGCGCAGCGCGGCTTGAACTTCAGGAAGCGCCGCAATTTCCTGTAAGGTTTGCACGTCCTGCGCCAATTGAGCCGAGCCTGAGAACAACTCATTGATTTGGTCTTCAATGCTTTTCTGGCGCGGGTAGACTTTAATTCGAACCTCTTCATCAACATCAATTTCCGCTAGCTTTTTCGCGGCATTAATGGCTGTCATGATACCGCCGAGCTCGTCAACAAGACCAATCTCTTTGGCTTGAGCGCCCGTCCAAACGCGGCCTTTGGCGATTTCTTTGACGCGCTCTAAGGGGAGATCACGGCCATTGGCGACCCGTGTGGTGAAATCATCATATATGTCTTGCAATTGCCCGCGGTAAGCTTCTGCCTGACTTGGAGAAAATGGCGTATCTACGGAATAGGCGCCTGCATATTCGCCGCCGATCGTAATGCCTTCAATGTTATAACCGACTTTAGCAAATGTGCCTTCCAGCGCGATTTTCCCGCCAAAAACGCCAATGGACCCCGTGATGGTTTGGGGCAGGGCGACAATATGATCTGCATGCGCCGCGACATAATAGCCGCCCGAAGCCGCATATTGTCCCATTGATATAATGACAGGTTTGCCGGCATCTCGCGCGCGGTCAGCGGCGGCGAGGATTTGGTCAGATGCAGCGGGACTGCCGCCGGGGGAGGAGACGCGGAAAACAATGGCTTTTACCTTCTTGTCTTTGATGGCGGCGTCAAATCCAGCAGAGACGGTGTCCCCGCCCATCGTGATGCCCTGAGAGAAAAGAGAGCCGCCCGAGGATTTACCAGGAAGAACCGTCCCTTGGCCGCCAATGAAGGCAATCGTGTTTTTACCGGTCGTCGTTCCAGGGCCGTAAGACGAAATCGTCTTAAAAGCGATTTTATCATCCCCGACCTTTTTGCGGATATAGTCTTTAGCTTCCTCGAGTTGTCCTAACTTATCGACCATTCCCGCCTCTAGTGCAGTCTCTGCACTATGTGGTGCGGATGTTAGCACTTGCGTGATGCCAGGAACTGTCATGCCGCGGTCTTCCGCGATCTGGGCGACGGCATTGTCATATATAGAGGTAAGGTAGCTTGTTGTGGCTTCTCTATGGGCGTCTGTGAAATCCTTGCGCGTATAGCTATTCACCGCGCTCTTATATTCATGGAATTGGAAAAACTCAGGATCAGCGTCAAGTTTTTCCATAACGCCGCCGAAAAACTCTGTTTCGGAACGCATGCCGGAGACGGCAAAACCTGTCGTGTCCTGTAACCAAATTTCATCCGCGGCAGTCACAGCCTGATATGACATCAAGGATGTGCTCTCAAAACCTTGGGCGTGGGCGATGACAAATTTTCCTGAGGTTTTGAAATCTAATAAGGCGAGGCGCAATTCCTCGGCGCTCGCGGGTGCCATGCCGAAATTTTCTGCGCGAATGAAAACGCCCTTTACGGATTTATCCTCTTTCGCCCGGTTTAACGCGTAGACAGTGTCCACTACAGATTTCTGTCTTTCCCCAAAGAGGCTTTCGCCAATTGAATGATCAATCATGGGCGTACGAAGATCTAAGGTTAATACTTTATCTGGTGTCTTTTCTCCCACTGAAGAGAGCGCACCGAGAAGGCCGAAGAACATGAAGATAACAATGAGTAGGATGAAAAAGCCGAAAATTCCGGCAATTGTTCCGGCCATTGTAATGAAAAACTGGCGCATGCGAATCAATCCATTCTTAAATTAGCTGAAAACTAAGAGCTTGAGTTGTTGAGCGTTAGACTAAGTTTTGTGTTATTTGTTGTTAAACGATAAGAAACTCCTCGCAAGGGCTCTTTTACTGTAATTTACAGTTTCTACTTAAATTGGATGTGGCGTGCGTTGCTGTCATGAAACCGTCGAGTCTGACATTTTTTATCTGAAACCCGTTGCCTTGTTGAGATGCGCCTATTATGAGGCCGCTCACGTCTGACTTCATAGGTCATATTGGGGCGTAGCCAAGCGGTAAGGCATCGGGTTTTGATCCCGTGATCGTTGGTTCGAATCCAGCCGCCCCAACCATATTAACAGCTTCGGTTGTATCTAAGCTTTTGTTTCACAATTGGCATAGAAGTTTTACGGCAATTTATACTCATAATACACATTGCTGTGGACAAAACGCAGCAATGTGTTATTATATAACAAAAGAAAAAACAGTCTAAGTGAATATTTGCAGGAAATTAGCTTGCACTCCATTCCTGGTAATGTTTGATTAAGGAAATGTCTCGCTCAAGCGGGAACGATAACGCGCCGCAAAAGTGCGCGAATGATTTGGAGGACGTGAGTGGTGAAATTAAAACCCGCCCGTATTGCGCTTTGTGTTGGTCTCTTGGCCGCGACCCCTATTGGGGTTTCATCGATTGCGCAGGCACAGGATGCCGATGCGGCCACCCAGAAATATGTCGGTGTTTTGAATCAAATTGAGAATGTTCGTCTTGCAACGGCGCAACGTGAACTCATGACGGCTCAGCAAAAAGCCAATATTGAAAATATCAGGTCTCAAATCAAAACTGTCCCTGCGACGAAAGATGCCGTCCGGGGCATTGTCACGGAGATGGTTGCTGAAATTGAGAAGGTCATCGAATCTGATTTGCCGTTCCGTAAGGAAGAGCGTTACGCAAGATTGGATCGTATGCGGGCCACTTTGGCGGATAAAGAGGCAGGGGCTGCCGAATTATATCGCCGTGCCATTACGCTCTATGATGTTGAAGCTAACTATGGTTACACAATCTCGGCATATACAGGGGATCATCCAACAGCCCCAGGGAGACGTCTTGCGGCCTGTCAGGAGGATGCGAGTTCTTCACTTTGTAATTTATCTAAAGATCAGCAAGAGCAGTTGGATGCTGGTCTAACGATTGATGATATTGCGGATACAATAAAAGACGGAAATTACGTTCATTTTGGCCGTTTGTCTTTCATCTATCTAGACTTAGACAGCCGCGAAGGTTTGCGTTGGAGCAAAGACGCGAATGGCTGGGAACCTCTTAGCTCTGGTGATATTTTAAATGCTCGTCGATCTGTGCGTATTGCGCGCGGTGAGAGCGCCCCCGGCGTCGTAACAGCGCCAATTAAAGTGCAAGCGGCGCAATAGCGTCACTACAATAACCTCATGCGGGGGGCGGAATGACCGAACTATCGGTTTCGCGCTTCGCATTGAAATAAAAGAAGCCTGGAAGGAAACCATGTTAAAATCTTCAATCGCCAAGCGCCTTATGCTGGCTGGTGTTGCAGTTGGACTGCTCGCCGCCCCAGCTCAGGCTCAGCTTGATACCGCACTTAGTGTGGCTAAGTCTTCGACGTCCTCAGCGGCTGCATCTCAGCTCCAAGTCGAGCAGCTGGATGATCAAGCCGATAATGCGGTTCGTGAATACCGAGCTGTTTTGCAACAGAAAGACAATATTGAATTATTTGTCGCGCAGCAGGATATTTTCCGGGCGTCTCAAGATAGCGAAATTGTTTCTCTTCGTCGTCAGTTGGGAACTGTTGAGCAAATCAAACAGGGTATGAGCCCAATGATGTTGAAAATGGCTGCGGCTTTGGAAGACAGCATCAAAGCTGACTTGCCATTTAATCTCAATGAGCGCTTAGCGCGGATTGATAATGTGAAAGCGGTTTTAGGTGATCCAAACATCTCGCCAGCGGAACAATATCGACGCGTTTTGAACGCTTATAAAATTGAAGTCACATATGGAATGGGTATCGACTCATACGAAGGTGCGCATCCAACAAAAGCCGGTAACGTCGTTAACTACATCCGCTTCGGCCGGACGTCTCTTGTTTATGTCTCAAAAGACGAAAGCGAAATCGCAATTTATAATTTGGACGGAAAGAGCTGGGACGTTCTTTCTGGTGCAGATGCAATTCAACTCCGTCAGGCAATTCGTATTGCTAAAGGCGAAGCTGCGCCAGGATTGGTCTTCGCGCCTGTCCTTAATAGCAAATAGAATAGAGGAATCAGTCACATGAGCGTCAAAATGAAATTTATCTCAAAAGCGACGGCGGCCGTGTTCGGTTCCGCCATGCTATTGTCGGCAGGCCCGGCGTCAGCACAATCAGCCATCACTTCTGTTGATGCCTTGCTACAAGACATTCGATCAAATGCAGCGAAGGTTCAGCAAGAAAACCAAGAGCGTGAAAGTCGTTTCCGTCAGCAAGCTAACCAGCAAACAGCTCTCCTAAGCCAAGCACAGGGTGAGTTGGCTCAATTGGAAAGACGTGCGGCAGAAGTCGAACGTTCTTTTGCCTCTAACCGCAATCAAATTGACCGCCTAGAAGTTGAACTTCGGGCGGCCCAAGGTGACTTTGGTGAGGTTTTCGGCCTTGCAAGATCAAAAGCGGGTGAGTTTAAAGCTCTTCTCGATAGCTCTTTGATCACAGCACAATATCCTAAGCGGACAGCCGTTTTGGGCCGTATTGCTGAATCAAAAGCGCTGCCTTCAGCTGAAGAGCTGGACCTTATCTGGAAAACAATGCTGGATGAGATCGAAGGTCAAAGACAAGTCAAAGAGTTCCCAGCAGCTGTTGCTAATATTAATGATGGCGAAGAGCAGCTCGTGACACGCGTTGGTCCGTTCTCTGTCTTTACATCCGATAGTGCGCAATTCTTGAGCTATAAAAAGCCGGATGCAGAATCAGGTGCGAATGCGCCTCTATTGACGGCTCTTCCGAAACAGCCAGGTGGCCAGATTTCATCTGCTGCTAAGCAAGTTGCGAGCGCCGGTGACGGTGAGTTAGTTTATGCCCCGCTTGACCCAACACGTGGTGAGTTGTTGAAGTCTTTCGAGCGCGTTCCGTCCTTTAAGGAGCGTCATTGGGTGCAGGGTGGCAATATTGGTAAGTTCATTATCATCATGGCCGCTTTGGGTGTCTTATTCGGTATCTTTAATATCGTCCGTCTCTTCCTCGCGAAAACGGCGATTAATGGTCAGAAGCGTAAAGCTCAGCCGTCCAAGTCAAATGCACTTGGTCGTGTGATGATGGCATATGAAGGTGCGCAGAACAAAGATGCTGACACTGTTGAGCTTAAGCTTGACGAAGCTATCTTGCGTGAATCACCGAAGTTCGAGTTTGGTCTAAACATTCTTAAGCTTCTCGCTGGTGTGGCGCCGCTACTCGGTCTTCTTGGTACGGTGACAGGTATGATCCAGACCTTCCAAGCTATGATGATCTACGGAACTGGTGATCCACAATTGATGGCTGGCGGTATCTCTGTCGCGCTTGTGACCACAATGTTGGGTCTATACGCAGCTATCCCACTTCTCGTCCTACACAGCTTCTGTGCTTCAATGGCGCGCTCTATCCAGGGCACATTGGAAGAGCAGTCTGCCGGCATCGTTGCCCGTCACGTGGAAACACGCGGTCTGGGTAGCGGTTCGAGCATCGCTTAGGGTTAACTGAACGCAAGACGACGAAAGGCCTACGCCATGGAAAATGTCTTCAACGGTCTCCAGGAATTTCTGGGGACCGGAGGTAACATCCTCTTTTATATTATGATCCTGACGTTCTTTATGTGGACGTTCATCCTGGAGCGTTTCGCGTATTATTTATTCGCGCATAAACCGCTCAAAGCTCGGCTAATGTCGGAATGGGATGCGCGATCTGACAAAACATCCTGGAAAGCAAATGCAGTCAAGGATGAGCTTGTTAGCCAAGTCAAAGAACGCACAGGTGCCAATGTCGGTATCATCAAAACACTCGTTGCGCTCGCACCCCTTATGGGTCTGCTGGGGACAGTGACGGGTATGATTGAAGTGTTCGATGTGATGGCGCTGTCCGGATCTTCTAACGCACGCCTGATGGCGGGTGGCGTCTTTAAGGCGACTATCCCAACAATGGCAGGCATGATGGCGGCTTTGTCCGGCCTCATCTTCGCGACAATTTTGCCGCGTATGGGGGCCCGCGAAACAGCTCGCTTTGCCAATGATCTCGATGAGCAAACAGCTCACAATGCGGCCTAAACGGCTCCCTGAACTAAGAATTTTGGGAAAGGAAATATTATGAGACGCAGCCGCCGCACACAGGGAGGAGATGATGGCGAAGTCGACATGACACCCATGTTGGACATCGTTTTTATCATGCTCATCTTCTTTATCGTGACTGCCACTTTTTTGGATGAGACGGGTATTGATTTGACGCAACCTCCGCCTCCACCGGATAATTTAAACACACCGCCTCCGCAAAATTCTGCCATTACTGTTTATGTTGATGGCCGCGATTCTTGTGTTGTGGATGGTCGGTCTACCGGATGTGACCGGGTTATCCTCGCCGTGGAACGCCTCTTGGCTGAAAAACCGAATGCCGCCGTGATTTTACGGATGGATGAGAAGGCGTCTCACAAGATTTTGGTCGAATTAAAAGATGGTTTAGATCAAGGTGGTTTGGCCACGAAGATCGAAATTGTTAGAAATAACGGTTAAAATAGTCTCGCGCGTTCACCGCGCGAGTGTTTTCGGAAAGGTCTGAGTTTCAGCTCTTTTCCAGGTAAATGTAATAATATCGCATTTGTTCTTGCATTTGCGCTGTATTTGTAATAAGGTAACAACATGGCAAGACGCTCACGTACAGTCATTCCTGAAGAGGATACCGAGTTAAACATGACGCCAATGTTGGACGTTGTTTTTATTCTCTTAATCTTCTTCATCGTGACATCTGTTTTTGTGAAAACACCCGGCATTGACCCAACTCAGCCTGAGGCGGTCCTTGACGGCGAGGTTAAACCGACCATTCTTGTCGCGGTGAATGCGTCAAATGAGGTGTGGATTGATAAGCGCCCATATGATGTCGGTGAAATTCGCCCAATCGTTCAATCTATTCTCGCAGAAAGCCCAAAGGCCGAAGCGATTATTAAGGCTGATAAAGATGCAGAAGTCGGCGTCGTCATGTCGGTCCAAGAGCTTATGCAAGATCTACAAATCAACACCCGTGTTGGTACGGAATAAAGGAGACGAAGATGAAAAATGCAATCCGTTGGATAGTTTTTACACCTCTCGCCGCTGTTTTTACAGTCCTACTCTTTTTGGCTATGCGGGCTTTGATCTCTAAAGACTTTGTCCCTCAAGATAAGTCTGAAACAGCGAGCTTCGAAATTAACCCGAAAGTCGAAGATATTAAGGTCGTTGAGCGTGAGCAGAAAATTGACCAAGTCAAAAAAGTAACCACGCCTCCGCCTCCGCCTCAGATTGAGCGCGCGAAAGCAGATAAGCCAACTGAGAAAATTGCGTCCATCGAAGGAGCGATTCCAGAGTTTGAGGCCCCAAAGATTGATGCGCAAAACTTCAAGATTGCCGTGTCTGATCGCGATGCCCAGCCATTGGTGCGTATTCCGCCAGTCTTCCCGCCACGTTTCTTACAAGGTGATAACTCTGGTTTTTGTAAAGTTCGCTTTGATGTGAGCCCAGAAGGTCAACCTTTTAATGTTGTAAACACAGTTTGCACATCTAAGCTGCTTGAAAGAGCCACGATTAAAAATGTTCAAAAATGGAAGTATAATCCTAAGATTGTAGATGGTCGCTCTGTGTCTCGAAGTGGTGTCGAAACGACAATCCGTTTTGATCTGCAAGATGAGCGTGGGCGGACTTTACCTCTACCATCTGGTTATTAGTTGAATGAAATTGGGCCGTGTTAATTGCGGCCCTTAAAATAAATCGGGTACTGCCTATATTAAGCGGTACATTATACTGAGGTGTAAACGTAGACATTAAAACTCTCTACGGCTTGTACTTTAAAGGGTCCCTCAAAATCTCATTTGAAGGGGTCGTCAACAGCAAGGATGAAACGATCATGACCTGCCATATTTTGACACGTAAACTTCGCATGCGCGCGGCCTCACTCTTGGGGAGTAGCCTCTTGGCTGTTGCTGCAATCGGAGTCTCCGGCCTCACGGTTAACAGTGCTGCCTTTGCGCAAGAAGCGGATGAAGGGCGTCAGTTCGATGCAAAATCTGGTGAGGCCGTGAATAGCGCGCTGACCCAAGCGAATGCAGGTGATAATGCAGGTGCCGTAAATACATTGAACTCGGCGTTGAACCTCCCAGATCTAAATGCATATGAGCGGTCAACAATGTATCAAATGCTGGGTCAATACAGCTATGAACTTGATCGTCCTGCCGATGCTCAGAGATATTTTGAGAGTGCAATTAGTGCAGGCGGGCTTCTCCCAAATGAAGTCGGTAATATTAGAGTTGTTATCGCGCAGCTCATGATCGGGAATGGGCAGTACCGTGAAGGCGCAACGCGTTTGGAAAATTATCTAAATTCTGGGGGCCAAGAAAAACCGCAATATATTGAACTCCTGACCAATGCTTGGGTTCAGGCAGAAGATTATCGCCGGGCTCTGCCTTGGGCAGAAAGATGGTTTAATTCGGCTAGTCCAAAAGAGCGCCGTCATTTTGACCTATTGAATTTCCTTTTCAATAATCTTGGCATGCAGGGCCGCCAAGCCGATATTGTTAAAGAAATGATTGGTCGCTGGCCTGAAGATAAAACATTATGGGACGCGTGGGCATCTATGTTGGCGAATGGTGGCCGTGAGCAAGAAGCTTTCGAAGTCACGAAAATGCTCTATCTCGGAGGCGCTTTGAATGACGAATCTGACCTTCTCAAAGTTGTTCAATATTATTCTTTCTATGAGATGCCATATCAAGCGGCAGAAATCCTAGAGCGGGAAATGCGCTCCAATAGAATTTCACGGACCCCTGAGAAGCTAAAGCAATTGTCTGGTTTGTTCCGTCAAGCCCGTGAGTATAAGCGCGCGATTCCAATTTTGGAGGAAGCTGCTGGCCAATCCGGAGATGCAAAACTTTATGCTGATTTGGGTGAGGCGCTTTATAATGAAGGCTCATGCCAGAAATCAGAATCTGCGTTTAATGAAGCTATTAATCGCGGATATGATGCCGGTAAATCTTGGATGCTGATTGCAAACTGTCGTTATGATGAAACCAATAAATTGGAGCGATTAAATTGCGACATGACGGATGCGCAAATGGCAGAAGCGCCTATTACAAAAGCGCGTGCATCTGCCGTTGCAGCTTTTAATAAAGTGCCAAGTAGTTCTCGCGAGAAGTCAAATGCATCAAAATGGATTCAGTTCATTAGTGCGGAAAGAGAAGCTGTTGAGCGCCGCTGCGTATTTGAGCGTAATGTCGAACGTGACTTATGCTATCAGAAAATCAAACTCGCTTATGACTCCGAAATTTTTACGGGCGGTTTCAAGCTTGAAGATGAAAATTGTCTGAAGTTCAAAGCGGATTATGATGCGGAATTCCGTATTAAAGTTGAGGAAGACGACGGTTAGGTCTCAACTAAAATTCAAGATAACCCGGCCATTAGAGCCGGGTTTTTTTATGTCCTAATTTTACAGGCATTTTGACCTTACCACAAATTTTTTCCTTGCTTTATTTTTTGTAATATTATAACGTTATAATATAACGACAAAGGAAACTGACATGCACAACCAAATATCATCAGAAAATTCAAACGAATTTACGTTACAATCAGATGTTGGCGTACAATCTGCGTTCCCGTCAAAACCCTTGCGATATGGTGCTGCCTTGCCATTGGCAGCGATGATGACGATTGGATTGACAATCTCTATGGCGGCGCTGATTGCCACAGAATTTTCGCCGCAAGATAAAACTGAGACGGTAAGTTTTGAAATTAACCCGCGCGTAGATGATATTGTCGAGCCGCCGCGGACGGAAAAACCTGACCCATTGAAAAAGGTAGAAACGCCACCGCCGCCGCCAACTGTGGCAACGTTTAAAACCGCTGAAGTTAGTCTTCCGATTGTTGAGGTTGTTGGAAAGAAAACCGAATTAGACATAGGTAAATTAGATTTAGGCCAGAGTCTTGAAACAATTCCGATAGAGAGAGAGCTTGCGCCTATAAATAGGATTCCGCCCGTGTTCCCAGCGCGTTTCATGCAAGGCAACGTCTCGGGCTATTGCCGCGTGCGCTTTGATATTAATCCAGAAGGCAAGGTTTTCAATATCGACACCACGATTTGCACGGATAGCCAGCTTAGGACGGCGACAATCAAGTCCGTTCGAAAATGGAGATATACGCCGCAAATTGAAGACGGTCGTCCTGTGTCTCGCTCTGGTTTAGAGACGAAAATTCGATTTGATCTGACGGATGAACGGGGAGCCCGCTTACCATTTCCGAGCGGATATTAGAGCGCGTCATGCCAAAACTGGAGGAATAGAAATGAGCAATTTTATTAAAGAGAAACAGATTATAGTGGGGAGTTGGCCGCGTCGGATTTTATGTGCGCTACTTATTGGGTGCAGTAGTCTAGCAGTCGCGGGCACCGTTTCTGCACAAGACCCCGCTCATCAATTTTCGAAACGAGCAGGGACTGCCATAAATCAAGCGCTCGTCTTCGCGCAGAAAGATGAGTATCAGAAAGCCATTGATGTGTTGCAGGTCGAACTTGCCGGAAATGATTTGAGCCCCACTGAATTTGCGACAATCTATCAGATGATGGGCCAATATAATTATGAGTTGGACCGGAAAGATGAGTCGTTAGTGGCATTTCAAAATGCAATTCGTTCAGGTGGCCTCACGCCGCAAGAGGAGGGAAATTTAAAACTCGTCGTCGCGCAATTAATGATCGGAAATGGGAATTACCGAGAAGGCGCCGCGCGGTTAGAGACAATGATTGCCGCGGGTCAGGCTTCAAAGCCTCAATATGTTGAGTTGCTGCTGAATGCTTGGGTTCAGACAGAGGACTACCCTCGGGCGTTGCCATGGGCTGAGTCATGGTTTGAAAAAGCGGAACCAAAAACCAAGCGGCATTATGATCTGCTCACCTTCCTTTATAATTCGCTAGGCATGACAGAGGCTGAGCAGAAAATTAGCGAAGAGAGAGCTGGTAAGGGATTGTGAACGGCCTGTTTATTCTAATCTCTAACTTAATCCCACACAATCCAGAGCGAAGGCATATTCCAGAGCCGTCTCTTTGAGGCTGTCATAGCGGCCGCTTTCGCCTTGATGCCCTGCGTCCATATTTATCTTGAGTAAAATGGGCGCATCGCCTGTTTGATGTTCGCGTAGTTTCGCCGCCCATTTCGCGGGCTCCCAATAGGTCACGCGGGGGTCGGTTAATCCGCCCGTGATGAGGGCGGGCGGATAGGCGCGCGCGCTAACATTGTCATATGGCGAATAGCTCCGCAGACGATGGAAGGCCGCTTCATCCGTGATGGGGTTCCCCCATTCTGGCCATTCCGGCGGGGTGAGGGGAAGTTCTGTATCGCTCATCGTATTGAGTACATCGACGAAAGGTACAGCCGCCATGACGCCCGCGAATAAGTCCGGCGCTTGGTTTAACGCTGCGCCGACGAGTAGCCCGCCCGCCGAACCGCCATGGGCGACGATACTGCCCTCAGACGTCCAGCCTAAATCAGCCAGCGCGCGGCCAGCATCGACGAAATCATTAAAGGTATTGGTCTTCTTCTCCAGCTTTCCGTCCAAATACCATTGATAGCCTTTGGACATGCTGCCGCGAATATGGGCAATCGCATAGACCATGCCGCGATCAACAAGCGACAGAATGTTCGTACGGAAGGACGCCGGAATTGTAATGCCATAAGAGCCATATCCATAGAGCAGGAGCGGATTAGAGCCGTCGATTTTGACATCTTTGCGGGCAAGAATGGTCACGGGAATGCGCTCACCGTCGCGGGCCGTGATGGAAATGCGTTCGACGCGGTAATTCTCTGATGTGTGGCCACTTGGGACGACTTGTTCGCGCACACTGATCCGCTCGCGCGTTTTCATATCATAGCGGTAGACCGTTCCGGGTCGGGACGGAGAGGCATAGGTGAAATAGAGCGTATCGGTCGCATATTCATATCCCGATTTAATCCCGAGGCCGTAAGCCGCTTCGGGCATTTCAATCGCATGTTCTTCGCCGCTGTCCATATTACGAATAACGAGGCGAGGCAGGGCCTCTTCGCGCTCGAGGCGGACAAGCCAATTCGCAAAGCTTTCCATGCCAAGAATGAGGCGGCCAGGTTGATGCGGAATATAGGGAGACCAATCCGCAGGTGTTTGGCCGCTTTTGCCCGTCATGATTTGGAAATCAACTGCGTCGCCCGCATTGGTCAGAATATAGGTCACGCCGCCTTGCTCATGCAGGCTATATTCAATGCCGTCCCGGCGGGCAGAGAAACAAACTGCCGCGCTTTGCGGGGCATGAGATGGGATGCGGTGTATCTCGCTTGTCGTGTGATTATGGGCGCTAATCTCGATAAAGGCGTCATCATCGGAGCTGCCGACACTGACGAAAAACCCGGGGTCTTGTTCTTCATAAGCCGTGTGGATTTTTCCGTCCGCGTCAAAGACATCGCGGAAACGTACAGCATAGGGCCGTTGGTTTTCATCTCGCTCAACCCAGAACAGCGTGCGGTTATTCTGCGCCCAAACCAGTGCGCCAGCCGAGCGGTCGATATCCGTTTTTGTGACATCACCTGTGCCCAAATTGCGTAAGTAGACTTGGTAATTCTCGCTGCCCTTATCATCGAAGGAATAGGCCAGCCAATTATGGTCGGGACTGTGAGAGACATCGCCGAGGTCAAAGAATTTTGTACCTTTGGCTTCCGCGTCACAATCGAGGATAATTTCGTCTTCTGGCGTATCTGCCTTGACGTCATGGCGCGCATAAACGCCGTGCTGGTCACCTGCGCGGTAAAAATGGAAATAGGCATAGGGGCCGTCTGGCATGGGAACGCCGCGCGCGGTCGGCTCCAACCGGCCCTTCATTTCTTCGAATATCGCGTCTTTTAAACCACTCACAGGCGCAAGGGCGGCTTCCGTATAGGCGTTTTCAGTCTCCAGATGCTTGCGAATATCCGCATCTAAAACGGAGGGGTCGCGCATAACCGCCTGCCAGTTATTATCGCGCATCCACATATAATTATCCGTCCACTCCGTCTTGAAACGCGTTTGTGTGTGTGGGCGCTTTTCAGCCAAGGGAGCGGGCTGCGCGGTGCGAATTTTCATGAATATCTCCTAGTAGAGCCCCCCACATAGGCAGCTTCATCCCTAATGTGTAGAGGCATTTTGGGTCACTTCCCATTAACCCTATGCGTTTAAGGTCACGCTGAACTATCCCCTTTTGCAGGATTTTCTGCACGAATTTCGAAGAAAAGAAGTGAGACACATGGCCGGATTAGCCATAAATCAAAAGAGTGACCTACCAAGTGAAGCCCCTTTGGTGTTGGATCCCGCAGCGGTAGATTTGGATGATAAGGCGGTACGCCGGCAGCTCTCCAAACGCCTGGCCGATGTGATTTGTATTCCGGCTAGTCAATTAACACCGCAAGAGCGCCATATGGCAGGGGACGTGTTGGTGGAGCTGCTTCGGACTGCCGATGCAGATATACGTGAGTCTGTTGCTAAACGTCTTGTTATGTTGAACGAGGCCCCCCGCACTATTCTGGTGATGTTGGCGAAAGATGACATTGCGATTGCGCGCCATGTTTTGGAAAATAGTAAGTCTCTGACGGATTCTGATCTTATTCAAATTGCGCATAAAGTGCCTAGTGCGCATAGGGCTATGATTGCAAAACGCCGTCACATTTCTGACGCGGTTGTCGATGCTATGGTCCAGTTTTTGGAAGAAGATGTTGTTGAAGCCTTGCTTAAAAATAAAAACTCCCATTTTTCAGAAACGGCTATCCAGCGTATTTTGACGGTCTCGCGATCGCATCAGCCTTATGTCGAATTGCTCGTTAAGCGTGATGAATTGCGTCCTTCCCATGGCCTCACAATGTTCTGGTGGGCCTCAACTGCTAATCGGAAGAAAATCTTGCACCGCTTTGCTGTGACGCGAAAAGTTCTACAAGAAAGCTGTGCCGATCTTTTCCCAAAAGCTGCCGCTGATGGCTGGTCAGATGCGGGTGTCCGCAAGGCTTTGCAATTTATCGAACGCCGTCAACGTAACCGCGCTGCCATCACGCGGTCCGAATATGAAAGTCTCGAAGAGGCGATTGAAGCCGCGGAAAAAGAAGGTTTGACACGGCAGTTGACCGAAGAAATCTCCTATATGGCCGGGATAAAACCTGCAACGGGTGCGCAAATTTTGACGGATAAGGGCGGTGAGGGGATCGCTATTCTTTGTAAAGCTCCGGGCTTGAAGCGGGAATATATTGAGAAAATTTGGCGCGCTTTAAGACGGCCAGTCCATGAGATGGATGAGTCTATACATCCTAGCCTCGCGCGAGTTTACGAAACCTATGATGTTATCTCTACGGATAAAGCTCAAACGGTGTTGCGCTATTGGAACTGGTCTTTGACGGCATCCTTGAATGCGGATGTTCTGCGTTACATCAAAAACGGTGTTATTCCGCGCGAAGAAGAGTTTGGTGCGGCGGCGATTGCAGCGGCATTGGTCTTCTCTCACCGCGAATAAAGCCCGGTTTGTGTCTATACTGCACATAAAGCCGTAGCATTGCGAAACCCTCCGCAACATCAAATCATTCCACAGTTTTTGGCGCGCTTTAGACTTTAACCGCGCTGATTCCCTGCTATGAGCGAAGCAAGTTCTTATAGGAGAGGATTCTGCTGCGTTTTACTCTGATTTTGATTGTTGCATTGGGTGCAACATGGCTGACGCTGTCGGGTTATTTTAAGCCTATGCTGCTGTCATTAGGGGTGATTTCCATCGCTCTGACGGTTTGGATATGCAAGCGTATGCGTATCTTGGATGGTGAAACGGCCCCTTATGTGACGACGCCGCAAACATTGTCTTATTTTGGGTGGCTATTCAGTGAAATCATCAAGGCAAATATTGCCGTTGTGAAGGCTGTGATGTCTCCAAATTTGGCCGTTTCACCCACGCTCGTTCGTATTCCGACGCCGCAAAAAACAGACATTGGTAAAGTCATGTTTGCCAATTCTATCACCCTGACCCCCGGCACAGTGAGTGTGGATATTCAAGATGATCATATTTTGGTCCACGCGCTTTTGTCTGAAATGTCTGAACCTGCAGATTTTGCGGAAATGGCTGAGCGGTCAGCTTGGGCCATCGGTGAAGACATAGACGCCGATCGTACGATAGGAGACGCATCATGAGCCCATTTATGGGATATGTCATGCTGGGCTCTGCCTTTCTTCTCATTATATCGATGGGGCTCATGCTTGTTCGTCTATTGGGCGGACCGACCCTTTATGACCGCCTCTTGGCGGTGAATAGTTTTGGGACGAAAACCGTCCTGTTCTTATGTGTGTTCTGTTTTATTATTGGCCGCCCAGATGGTGTTGATATTGCGTTGCTTTACGCGCTGATGAATTTTATCGGCACGATTGCCGTGCTTAAATTCTTTAATTACCAAGCCTTGGATGTCGGCTTGATGCGCGGAGAAGATGCTGAACGGGGAGGCCGCTCATGAGCATGATTTTCGCCGCCGCCGCCGACACAGCTCACGCTGTTGAGGCCGCTCGCCATATTGATTGGTGGCGCATTATTTCTGTCATTGGCACGCTCACCTCTATGGGCGCGGGGCTTTTCTTTGTGCTGGCGGGAACGATAGGCGTTTTGCGTCTGCCTGAATTTTATTCGCGGCTTCATGCTGCGGGTATGACCGATACATTGGGGGCGGAACTGATTTTATTCGCTTTGATTCTTCAAGCGGATAATCTTCAAATGGTGCTGAAGCTTTTATTGGTCGCCTTCTTTCTATTTATCACATCTCCGACGGCCACGCATGCTGTGGCTCACGCGGCGTTTCGTGCAGGGTTAAAGCCGTTACTGGGTCCGTATCGCGCGCCTGATCTTGAGGAGGAAGGATCATGAGCTTGATTGCGGCTGCAGCGGCTGAACCGAGCTTTACCGTTCCGGTTTTGCTTTTAGATGGAAGCTTGCTGGCGCTTTTAGTTGTTGTGGCCTTTGCGATTGTTCGCATGCGTTCGCTTTTTGCCATTGTCATGTTGCAAGGCGTTTACTCGCTCGTCTCTGCAGCGTGGTTTGTTTCGCTAGATGCGGTGGATGTGGCCTTTACCGAAGCCGCTGTTGGGGCGGGCGTTTCGACCGTCTTGATGCTGTCGGCTATGTTGCTGGCAGATAGAAATTCGACCCCCGTACCTATGCGGCGGCAACTTGGCGCGCTCGTCGTTGTCTTAGTTGCAGGAGCTGCCATGCTTTATGCAGTTGGGGATATGCCGGCCTTTGGCGATCCGAATTCCCCCGCCAATAGCTATGTTGGTATGGATTTCATGGCGAAAACGGCAGAAGAAATTAAAATTCCAAACGTCGTCACGGCTGTCCTCGCAAGCTATCGGGGCTATGATACATTTGGTGAAGCTGTCGTGATTTTTTCGGCTGGTCTGGGCGTCTTGCTCTTGCTCGGATTGAACGGCAATGCGGGAAAATGGGAAGCCAAACCCAATGGCCAAGTGATCAAGGATCGCACCGCACCGTCCGCCTCTCAAGGGGATGATCCGGATGACATTGAACATATGACGGAGAGCGAAGCATGAGCGATCCTGAAGCAAAATATGGGCGCGACCCGCATGTCCTACTCCGCGTTATCGCGAAGTTCCTGATTCCGCTTATCGCGCTTTTTGCATTTTATGTGCAATTCCATGGCGATTACGGTCCTGGCGGTGGTTTCCAAGCGGGCGTCATCTTAGCGGCATCCGTTATTCTTTATGCGCTTGTCTTTGGCTTAGCCGAAGCCAAAAAAGCCTTCCCGCCGCGCCTTATTCGCTACGGTATGACTTTGGGTATATTGCTTTACGGCGGCACGGGCGTTGTGAATTTTATTCTGGGCGGAGAGTTTTTGAATTATTCTAACCTCGCTCATGATGCGGCCCATGGTCAGCATTACGGCATTCTGGCCGTTGAGCTGGGCGTTTTGACAACTGTCACAACGGTAATGATTGCGATTTTTTATGCTTTTGGCTCGCGTCAGCCTGAAACCTCGGACGAGGATTGGTAGATGTCTGACTGGTTTTCACAATATAACTATATCATCGTCATTATCTTGATGATGACGGGGCTCTATATCGTTTTTGCGTCGCGTAATTTAATTAAAAAACTCGCGGGCCTATCGGTTTTCCAAACCTCAGTCTTTTTGCTTTATATCACCATTGGGAAAGTCTCTGGCGGGCAGCCGCCAATCTTGGTTGAAGATAAAAGCGGTGGTCACGGTGGTGACTATGGCGGCGGTGAGGGCGGTCATGTTCTTTTAGATGGCCCTATCCAGACCGCTGCTGGGGATGCGGCTTATATCTTACCGGGACTGGGCAGTGAGGTGGCCTATTCTAATCCTTTGCCACATGTTCTCATTCTAACCGCGATTGTTGTTGGCGTTGCGACTTTGTCCATCGGTCTCGCACTCACGGTTCGCATTCGCGAGGTGTATCATACCATTGAAGAAGATGAGATTGAGGCCGCAGACTTTGTTTATAATTTGGAAGGGACGGCAGACTGATGTCCTTTCTTGATTTAGTCCCTGACTGGCTTCTCGTTCATGGGCCAGCCTTTCTCATGGCCTTACCACTGATTATGGCGGCGATTACAGCCATCTTGCCGAATAAGCGTGTAGCGTGGGGTAGTACATTTATTGTCACGGCCATTCTGACGCTGACAGCTTTTGCAATTGCGCTTTATAACGCTGAAGTTGGCACGACGATTTATAAAATGGGCGGCTGGGCACCGCCGCATGGGATTTCCCTTTTTATTGATGCGTTAAATGCGCCGATTATTGTCCTTATCGCGGTGATGAGCCTCATCACTGTCGTCTATGCAATGCCAGCCACTGTTGCTGAAATTAAACCTAATAAGCGCGCGCCTTTTTATGCAGCCTTTTTGCTTTGTACAGCGGGGCTCTTGGGCATGGTTGTAACAGGCGATGCGTTTAACGTCTTCGTCTTCCTCGAAGTGTCGTCAATCTCGACTTATGTGCTTGTGGCTATGGGTGCGGCGCGTGACCGACGCGCGCTGTCCGCCGCTTATAATTATCTCATTCTCGGCTCGATAGGCGCGACATTCTTCGTCATTGGAATCGGCTTTCTCTATATGGAGACAGGCACACTTAATATGGCAGATATGGCGCGAATTTTAGCGGATCTTGATGGCGGCTCGCGCGTCGCGAAAGTCGCCTTTGGCTTCATCATTATCGGCTTAGGTTTGAAATTGGCGATGTTCCCGTTGCATACTTGGTTGCCGGGCGCTTATGCCTATGCACCGACGCCTGTGACGGCTTTCCTTGCCTCGACGGCGACGAAAGCGGCGCTTTATTTGCTCCTGCGTTTCACCTTCTTTGTCTTCGATCCAAGCTATGCTTATGTTGCCGATGTATTGATGTTTATTTTGGTCGGCATGGGCGTTATCGGCATGGTGTTCG